>NZ_JFJW01000140.1:0-18346 GCF_000611125.1 Cupriavidus sp. SK-4 | reverse complement strand
AGACGGTCCTACTTCCGTATAAGGGGATGGGTTTAGCGGCCTCCGGAAATTCGGGGACTTTCCCACGCTCGACGAGGCACGCATGCTTGCTCGATACCGCCGCGCAGGCATCCCTCCATTTTGCGGATCCACTCGTATGGGGGGAAAGGAAAATCGCTAAAAACGCCATTCGCGCCTTGAAGATGTAGCTACCGGAGCCATACACTTCGCCGGTCGTTCGGGTAATGGCGCAGTGCAAGAAGGGCGCGCCACTGCGCCGAGCAACCCGAAGCCAATACCGCCAGGTTCAAATCCGCAGGCAGCACAAACAAGCGGAAAGGCGCCAGCGTGTGCCATGTCGGACAGGCGGAATCACCGCGACACAGCCCGCTCGGGAGACGGCGGACAATGCGGGCCTTCTTGTCACAAGGGAATAATCGAGACGTGCTAAAGCTCTCAAGCAGGCTGACGTTTGGCAGGGCGGTAATGTGCCTGGGGATCGTTCCGTTGCTGGCCTCCTGCGCACTCGCGCCAGGGATGCGCTTCGACCCGCAGCGTCCGCTCGATCCGGAGGACCCCGAATCGGTGCCCAAGATCACGCAGATCACGCCGGCGCTGGTGCGCACGCTGAAGGCCTCCACAAAGCCAGCGAACGCTGGGGTGGAGGAACTGTTCGCAGAGACGAGCCCCTATACCGTAGGCGTGGGTGACATTCTCTCGATCGTTGTGTGGGACCACCCGGAACTGGTGTTTCCCACGCAAACGTACTCGATTGGCACGGCTTACGAGATCCCGAACTACAGCGGCGCGGCCAACGTGCCAGGCTACGTCGTGAGTCCCGCGGGCACCATCCAGTTTCCTTATGCCGGTGTGCTCAAGGTTCTCGGCCGCACGCCGGACGAAATCCGCGGACAGCTGAGCACCCAGCTCAAGCCTGTCGTCAACATGCCACAGGTCACCGTACGCGTGCTCGCCTTCCGCAGCAAGCGCGTCTACCTGGATGGCGAAGTCAAGACGCCTGGCCCCCAGAATGTCGACGACGTACCCATGACCCTGGTCGAAGCGCTCAACCGCGCCGGGGGTATCAACGTGCTGACGGGCGACAACAGCCGCATCCGCGTTTCCCGCGAGGGCAAGACCTACCTCGTCAACCTGCCTGCGCTCCTGCAGCAAGGCATCGACCCCGCCCGCATCCTGCTGCGCAACGGTGACATCGTGCGCGTTGAACAACGCGAGGACAGCAAGGTATTCGTGACCGGCGAAGTCGTGCGTCCGGTCGCCGTCATGCCGCGCAACGGGCGCCTGACGCTCAGCGAGGCCATCGGCGAAGCTGGCGGTGTCAACCCCAACTCTGCCAACGCCAGGGAACTCTACGTTATCCGCAAGAGCAACGATGGCGAAGCCGAGGTGTTCCACCTCGACGGCAAGTCACCTGTCTCCTTTGCCCTGGCCGAATCGTTCGAGCTGAAGCCGAGGGACGTCGTCTACGTGGATGCCGCAGGCGTAGTCCGCTGGAGCCGTGTCATCAACCAATTGCTGCCGAGCGGCAACTTCTTTACGTCCACGGCGAACGCGGTCAAATGATCAAGACTGTACTCGTAGTCTGCATCGGCAATATTTGCCGGAGCCCGATGGCCGAAGGGCTCCTGCGGCAGGCATTGCCGAACCTGGCGGTCGCCTCAGCGGGCTTGGGTGCCATGGTTGGCAGTCCGCCCGACCCGATCGCCATCGAACTCATGGGCGAGTTCGGCCTGGATATCTCGGGGCACCGTGCCCAACAACTTTCCGGGACGTTGGTCAGCCAGACCGACTTGATACTGGTCATGGAGAACGAGCAAAAGCACGAAATTCAGCGTCGGCATCCTGTCTTTTCCGGAAAAGTTTTCCGCCTGGGCGAGCCAGCCAAGTTCGATATTCCTGACCCATACCGGCAGCCTCGGGAGGCCTTCGAACGTGCGTTCCACCAGATCCAGCACGGTGTGCAAGCCTGGGTGCCCAGAATTCAGGCACTGGCTTGAACCGATCGGGAATAAAACAGAATCTGCAGTCTGACCTATGAACCAGAACCCTACGTACCCCTCTCCTGCGGCGCCGGCGGAAGATGAAATCGATCTTGTCAAATATCTGGACGTGTTGCTGGCCAGCCGCTGGATGATCATCAGCATTGCAGCGGTGGTTTTGGCGCTTGGCGTAGCGTACGCCTTCCTGGCGCGGCCGGAATATGAGGCTGATATCCTGGTGCAGGTGGAAGACAGTCCAACCGATGCAAAGAGCTTGCTTGGCGATGTGTCAAACCTGTTCGATGTAAAGACCGATGCCGCCGCAGAAATGGAAATTCTGCGCTCACGCATGGTGGTTGACAGGGCGGTCGAGGCCCTACGGTTGTATATCGAGGCAAAGCCCCGCTATTTCCCCGTGGTAGGCGAGTGGATTGCAAGTCGGGCCAAACGTCTGTCTGAACCCGGTTTGTTTGGCCTGGGCGGTTTTGCCTGGGGAACGGAAACCATTCAAGTTGCTACGTTCGATGTGCCGGTTGACCTCGAAGACGGGAAGTTCAAGCTGACCGCAATGGGAGATGGGCGGTTCCGCCTGGAGCAGGGCGATCTGGATCAGCCGATTGAAGGTCGTGTCGGCGAGGCGCTGGAATCACGGCAGGAAGTGGGCAGCATTCGCCTGCTTGTCACCGAACTCAAGGGAAAACCCGGCACCGTCTTCAAGCTTATCCGCCGATCGAAACTGCAGACGCTGGAGGACCTGCAAGCTGCCCTGCAGATTGACGAGAAGGGGAAGCAGAGCGGGGTCATAGGCGCGGCGCTTCGCGGCAAGGACCCAAAGCTGACAGCCGCCACCTTGAACGAGATCGGTGACGAGTACGTCGCGCAGAATATCAAGCGCAAAGCTGCCGAGGCCGAAAAATCCCTGATCTTCCTGGGCGATCTCCTGCCTCAATTGAAGAGCGAACTCGAGCAGGCTGAAGTACGCTATAACACGCTGCGGAATAATCGTGGCACGTTTAACCTGAGCGAGGAAGGCAGGGCCTACCTGCAAGAGAGCGTGGCGGCAGAAACCAGTCTGCTTGAGCTAAAGCAGAAAAAGGCGGAGTTGTTGACTCGGTTTCGACCCGAACATCCTTCCCTGAAAGCGGTTGACGGGCAGATTGCAGCGTTGAGTGGCAAGGTTGGTGGCCTTGCGAAGCAGATGAAGTCGCTACCCAACCTCGAGCAGGACGCGCTGCGCCTTATGCGCGATGTTCAGGTGAACAACGATTTATATGTGGGTCTGCTGAACAATATGCAGCAGCTCAAGCTGGTAAAAGCAGGAAAAGTTGGCACTGTCCGGCTTGTCGACAATGCTCGCTTACCCGAAGAGCCGGTCAAGCCGAGGAAGCCCTTGCTGATTGCCCTTGCCGCAATTCTTGGCCTCATGTTGGGTGTTATCGTTGCATTCATTCGGGATGCGCTTTATGGAGGGATTACCGACCCTCAGGATATCGAGCAACATGCCGGACTGACCGTCTACGGTACGGTGCCACACTCCACCCAGCAGCTCGTACTGTCGGAAGAGATACGCTCGCGGAAAGGAGGCATGCATCTGCTTGCCAGCCTCGCTCCTAATGAGCCTTCCATCGAAAGCCTTCGCAGCCTTCGTACTGCCCTTCAGTTCGCCATGCTGGACGCCGGCAATAATCGCGTGCTGCTCACTGGGCCGACTCCGGGTGTAGGCAAGTCTTTTGTCTCGGCGAATCTTGCCGCGATCATGGCTGCCGGTGGCAAGCGCGTCTTGCTATTGGATGCCGACATGCGGAAGGGGTACCTGAATCAGTACTTCGGGAAAGACCGGACGCCTGGCTTGTCCGATGTGCTTGCGGGGAAAGCGAGGATGGAAGATGTTATCCATCAGAACTTGATAGACGGACTCGATTTCGTCAGTACGGGTACCCTTCCTCCTAATCCCGCCGAACTGCTGTTGAACACGCGCATGGTCGAATTGCTGGATAGATTCAACGAGCGATATGACCTTGTCATGATTGACACTCCACCTGTGCTGGCAGTTGCAGATACAGCGATACTGGCGGCGCGCTGCGGCACGGTTTTCCTCGTAACGCGATTCGAAAAGAGCACAATCGGCGAAATAGCCGAAAGTGCAAAGCAATTGAGTCATGCGAACGTGGACGTGAGCGGGGTCATCTTCAATGGCCTGGATCCGAATGCATTTCGCTATGGATATGGTTCCAAGTATGGGCGTTACAGATACGCCTACTACGGATACTCCACGCAGGGCGCTCAGTCTCACAAGTAGAATTGGGACAGAGAAAGCGGTTCCGGAGGCCCGTGTCTGGCGGGCCTCGAGGCGGAGCGAGCTTCGGCGGCCTGCCAGCGTATTGACTCGCGCTGTGATGACGTCGCACGGCTTGTGCCGCCTCTTTCTCATCAGGTTGCCCGCACTCGCAGTCATCAAGACCAACAAGAAACAACATCGCTTTGAAGCGCCGTGGCGGAGTGACCGACGATTGCCTCGACTTCGATCCACTGTGGCTTCAAGCGGTCGCTGCAACAGCTTGAAGAAATCGTCCCGCCGGCCTGGCGTCTTGCGCGGACGTTCGTTGAGCCGCCTGGCTACAGCGTTGAGTTTGGCTTGCGAATAGACAGAGGGACTGGTTTCTTTCGGGAGATCCTGTCTCAGGAGCCCGTTCGTGTTTTCGTTCGAGCCGGGTTGCCAGGGATACTGAGGATCGCAGAAGCAGAGCTTGATGCTGGTTGCCACGGTGAATCGCTTGTGACAAGCCGTCTGCGTGCCACGATCCCGGGTCAGCAATTCGTACAGCTCCTCAGGGCAGCTTGCCGGCGTGCCTTATCAGAGCGTAGACCACCGTCCCAGTATCCTTGCGGGCTGATCTTCAGCAGCCTCACGAACCGGGTCCGACGTTCGACGAGAGTTGCAATGCAATCTGCCTGTTGGCTGCCGAGCAGCAGGTCACCTTCCCAGTGCCCGGGTACCGCGCGATCCTCAGCCGTGGCTGGGCGTTCACTGATGACCCAAGCGGAGAGGCTTTCGCTCGGAGCAGGAAGCTGCCATCGAGGCGCGGAAGCGTGATTCCCCCGCGCCAGGCGGCGTGTCAAAAGCGATAGTCCCACATGCCCATTCCCATGACGGGATCTGCGCTATAGCGTGCGACTCTGCAACTTGACGCTACCATAGAGCAAACGCACGATGTCTAGTCCTAGCAGGCGGCAGCCGACAATGTATGCGATCAGGCCGCAAGGCAGCGCCAAGGCCAGGGTGGCCATATTTCCGATCAAGGGAGTGAGGAAATGTGATGTAGATCGCCCAATAAGGAAAGTAATAAACCCCGCTGCCATGAAGCTAAGTGTTGCACGCCATACGGGTTCCGGAGGTGACAAGATCAATTGCCCCAGGCGCTTGTGCAACAGTGGTATGGAGATCGCGTAGGAAAGGGCGGTGACGCCTAGCGTGGCGTTGAGTCCATAATGTGAGCCGATATAGATCCCGATCAGATTGCTTGCCACAATAACGCATTGAATTCTGAGATAGGCGCCCAGGCGATTTAGAGCACGAAATGTGTTTCGATAAACCAGGCCAATGGGCGTTAGTATGTTTGCGGCCATGAATAGCGAAACAAATTGCGTGGCTGGAAGCCATTTTTCGCCGAAAAGAAATCCGACGAGAAGCGAGGAGGCACCAGCAAACATCGCCACCGCGAGAATCACGAATCCAGTGGTGCATACCAACGCTCGATTGAAGGTGGCCGAAAACTCGACGGCATTATTTTGTTCTCTAATCAAGGTGGGGAAGAGAACCGCCGCAATTGGAAGAATCACGATCTCCTTTACCGCTTGCCAGATTCTACCCCCGAACGCATAGTACCCCGCGCTGATCGGACCAAGCACGAGCGCTACAAGGAGTCTCGGAATCTGGGTCTCACAGAACTCGATGAGATAAACCGCAGTAAGCCGGAGTCCAGGTTTGAGACCAGACCATAGATCGCAGTTTCCAATGCGATAAGTGGGTCGCCAAGAGATCGATTTCCAGACGATGAAATTGGCAACCAGAAATTGAACAATCTGCTGGGCAATCAAGCTATACGCGCCAAGGCCATTTCTGCTACAACCGATGCCCACTACGGCTCCGCCAAACGTAGCGATAGTAGTCCTCAGGCTTAGCTTCCTGAACTCCATTGCACCTTGCAGGATCGCATTTGGTACAGCCTGAAGAGCAGACAGGACGGAAAGCGGTGCCAACCAACGAAGGTACGGTGCTGCCTCTGGCATCCCCAACAGGGCAGCGATCGGCGCGGCAGCCAGATAGAGAGCGGCCGCCATGCCGAGGTTGATAAGCAATATAACGAGAAAAATTGCCGACAGGGTCGAGCGTTCTTCGATTCGCAATGCAACGATACCGTCGCTCAATCCTAAATTCTGCAACTGGGCGAGCGCAATAAAAATGAAACATACGCTGATGATCCCGAATTCTCCCGGACCAATATCCCTTGCCACGATAGCGAATACGGCGAACATCATGATCTGCTGACTCGCCTTCTCGAGGAAAACCCAGGCTGTTCTTCGCGCGAAAAGCCGCGTCTTGACGTCAGTCGATAATTTAGGCAATTGAAATCAGAAAGAAAGTAGGCAAGGGAAGCCGGATTTAACTAGTGAAACCACGCGCCAGCATAGGATGAGAGTTTTCCATAGCTGTTGTCGAGCATGTTGACACGCTTTCCCAGTAGTTTGGCCAGGATCATCGCGTGCAACCTGTTTGTGGCTATTCCTTCATACTCCAGAAATCGACTTCTCGCGAGGTTGATGATAGCGTCGCGCTGCCTGTACCAGGAAGCTAGCGCTGCTTGCTGCATATTGAAATCGATGGAGTATTTGATGAGTGCATAAGCCGGCGCCGCTGAAAGGCGGCGGCTGGGAGAAATAAGATCGTCCCAGTCGACACTTCCACCGAGCGCCGCTTCGGTGGATTCCTTGTCACGCCTCAGGAATCGCATTTCGCTTGCGCCAGGGCTTCTCTTCGACCATGCTGAATTGCAGTCCCATAACTGATGCGCCATGTCCGGGGAGAGGAGCACAGGGCGACGCAAATGGCTGGTCAGGAACTCGCGTGAAACATTATCCCGTACAAAAATTGTGCAGTTGTCCAGTTCCCTGTACTTCTGCAGTGTCCGATCAATATTTTTCTCATCCCTGAAGTGGACCGTCTGTGGCAGCATGACTATCCGATTGGTTTGGAATTTCTTCAGTACCTGTTCGCGCATGCCTTCGTGGGCGGGCCAAATGTCTCCAAAATTTCCTCCTCCATGCAGCAGGATCGTGTGTTGCGGCGTGATGCGATGGAGGAACCTCTTGTAGTTCTTTACCGACAACCGGATGTCGACGGCCAGGCCGTAGTCATGCAGGAACTGTTCAGTTCCCGCATTGATCAACAGGTCGCCTACATTCAGGTGTATGGGAAGATCAAGGTAGGCTATCGGTTGATCGGCAGGAATATACTCAGAAATATTGCTGAGCCGCTGCTTCAACCGGTCCATCTGGGCGACGTTATGACTCACCGCGAGTGCTCCAATTTCGTTGGTTTAGTTGACAGGACAGGCGAAATCTTGCCTATAAGTATTCCAGCCAATAGCATCCAAAGACCCCATGCGGCTGGGGAAAATACTTCCTCCTGAAAAATTCCGGTTATCAATAGAGTGGCAATGGCACTGGCAGTGATTGTGCGAATCCTGAAATTTCCGGGACCTATGTCTTTTCGCAATAGTTTAATAATTTTGGAGAAAAACCAAAATATTAAAATCGTAAAAATGCCAATTTGATAAAGGAGGACGCCCAGGCCACTTTCAAGAGCAAAGGAAGCGACCCCTTGATTCTGAAATTCGTTGAAGTTCTTCTCATCGGATTTTCCGAGCTCCGAGAGGTTTCCGCCAACCCCAACACCTCGGCCGAGGGGCTTTTCTTTGAATCCATGCACCCCTGCAAGAAAGCCGAGTATGTGATAGTCGGCGGACTTCACCCCATAGCTGACACCAACTACGGCGTAGATCAAAAGCATGGCAATTAGCGCAAATCGTGATAGCCGAAGCCGCCGGCCTCGATTGGCGATAACAAGTGTAGCGATGGACAACGTAATGATAAATAGCGGGCCCTTGGCCCCGATCAGCAAAACCAGGGTTGCGGCAATGAGAAAAGTGATGAATCGCTTTTCCGCATATTCGATCAGAGCCAGGAAGGATAGTGCGTACGCGAAGCTGATTGCATGAAAATTTGGCCCCATGATTCGCATAAAGGCCAAATCCAGTCCATATTGTCCAGAAAGATTAAGGTAGCTGCGCGTGGAGTTGTTGATAAGGTCTTGAATTGAAGAAACCTGCCCTGCCGTGGCGGTGTCGGCAAACTTGAGGCGTTGAAACGCATCTGCCGAGACGAGGGTGTAGAGATATTCCGGGAAGAAGAACTCGATCAAGCCATAGCTGCAAAGTACCACGGTGGTAACGAAAAACAGAGCTGATCTGAACTGTGGGCTGGTGCGGCGACATGCAACCACTCCGATTACCAGACTCATGCCGCCAAGAAAATAGAGTCTTGCGTAAGATCCAGCACTAAGCAAGCTCGATGCTCGAATTCCGATAATGGTGTAGGCAACGATGACGGCACCGAATATCGCTCCCGCGAACAATACCGATCTCAATTGTCTGGAGATGGTCCGCTTGCGCAGAAGCAGATGCGCCAAGGCCTGTGAAAACAATGCTGTCGTAATAATGAAGCTTGCCGATTGAAATGTCTTGAAGGCCTCAGGACTTTCAATGAAATCCAGCCCGAGCGCGAGGACGAGGTTTTGCAAGGTGACCGATGACAGCAGCAAAACCAGGGCTAGTCCCGGGGTAAATGCGGAAATGAGAAGTGCCAGCATCCCGAGTGCTATGAGTGCCGGAGAGCCGACTACCGCGACTGCCATGACATTCATGAGCAGAATCAGTAGGGACACCACGTAATAAATAGCAACCGTCGGAACTGCGGAACTACCTGCCGAGAATCGTGCGGGCTGTGGGAAAGAGATGGATTGCATAGCGTTTGCTTGATAATCAGCCGCACAGGAACTGACGCAGCACACTCCACATCGGCTTACGTTTACCGTTCTCATCCAGCGGCAGCGGGCGCTGGGGAAGGCTGTTGGTCTTATACATCTTGCTGCTCAGCCAGCTGTAGCCATCCAGTAGTCCCCAGGTAACAATCTGCCGCGGTGCCGCTATGCTGAAGATGGGCTCCAGAAACTCCCGTACTTTATTGGCACACACATTGTTCACCCCGGCTTCATCGAGGAACGCACTTCGATTGCGAATATCGAGTTCGGTAATTATTAAATCGATATTCATGGCTTGAAGCTCTCGAGCGAGGGTCTTGAGGCTCAGCTGGTCGATCTTCATGGTTGTGCTAAGGTGCGCTTGCAACCCGAACCTTGCGACGGGGATTTCCTTTCGCTTTAGCCCTTCCAGCAATCTGAGAATCGATCGTGTCTTGGTAAAGGAGTATTCCGGCCCAAAATCATTGTATACAAGCGGAATGGCCGGTGCCAATTGCTTCGCCAGAATGAACGCGGATGCTATGTAGTCATCTCCCAGGATATGAGAGAGCAATCCTTCTCTCAGGGCACCCGCCCGATTTCCATTCTGCTCGAGCGCTTCATTTACCACATCCCAGGAGTCGATGATGTCGCCGTAGCGGTCGACCACGTTACTGAAATACGCTTCAATCTCACGCCAAAGATCCTTGCGGTTGATTGTTCCGTTAATCCACGACGGCATTCCTGCATGCCAGAGGGGCGCATGTCCGCGGGCCTTCATTTGGTTGTGCCGACAGAAGTCCGCGATGGTATCCGCTCGGCCGTAATCCCATTGTCCGCGTTGGGGCGCAAGTAAAAGCCATTTCAACTCCCGCTCGAATGACAGAATACTGCATTCCCGCAGCAGTGCTTGCCGCAACGACATACTTGTCCTGAGGGCTTCGGCGGTAACAGCGCATCCAAATTCTATCCTGGCCGGGTTGGAACAAGCGCGCAGGCCGCCTATGCCGCGAGTCGAGCTTTCTGTCGCTGGCGCCTTTGTTTTTACCTCGGCCTCGGCACTATTGAATGCCAGGAGCGAGGCGCTGGCGAGAAATGTCCTTCTTTGCATGGGGCGAAGTAGAGATCTAGGTCTCCTTCCGGAAATTATGACTCGCTGTAAGCCAGTCCATGGTAAAGACAGCGATGAAATAGGGGTAACTTAGCAGGTAGCGTCGCAGCAGGCGTGGTTCCTTGAAGGCACGGAATGGCGCGCGCAGATGAAGCTTGTTCACCCAAGCTGGGTAGTAGCCAAGCCGTTCGGATGATTGATGCAGAAAGCCGCCGCATGTGAAAGCTTGGCCGCGCCAGCCGTTTGCGACAAGTTCAAGGAGAAATTTCTCCTGGATCGGGGTTCCCATTCCCACAATGACGTAGTCGGGCGCCAACTGAACAATGCTGCGAATTACCTCGCTTCTTTCGTTCACCGAATTAAAGTAACCATGACGCAGGCCACTTATTTTTAGTTTCGGATATTTTTCTTTAATATGCTGAGCGGCGACATCGATCTGCTTCGATTTCGCGCCGATCAGGTACACGGACTTTCCATTATTCTCCGCACTTTCCATAAGTTTGGGAGCCAGGGAGGTCATGTCAAAACTCGTCCGAGTTACTCGATTCCCAGAGACGGCGCTGAGTAATTTTGCGAGGAGCTGACCGTCGATATAGATTCCATCGAATCTTTCGAATATTTCACGGTTCTTCCTGGCGATCAGATAGGAGTAGGGATTCAGGAAGGTGTATACACCATCGCGAGTCGGCAGTTCCGAGGATGCGGATAGTCTATTCAGAAGAAATTCCATAAGATTCCTGAATCGAATTATTGTCAAGATGGCCTGGCGGCGGCTATCGGTGGGTTCATTGCCGGGGACGGCGGTGTGTGCCGGGCTGATACGCGAGAAGAATCGTGTCGCTGCCAAGGCTAATACGCATTCTGCCCCGTCCACCCCTTGAACGCCGTCCAGAAAATAATCCTCAAATCCATCCAGAAGGTCCAGTTCCGGATATAGAAGATATCGTGCTCCACCCGCTTGGCCATCTTGTCCAGCGTATCCGTCTCGCCGCGATAGCCATTGACCTGCGCCCATCCCGTGATGCCGGGCTTGACCCGGTGGCGCAGCATGTAGAAGTCCAACTGCTCCTTGTACATATTGTTATGTGCCATGGCATGCGGCCTCGGGCCAACCACGCTCATCTCGCCCCTGAGCACATTGATGAACTGCGGCAGCTCATCCAGGCTGGTGCGGCGCAGGAAGGCCCCGATCGGCGTGATGCGGCTGTCGCCTTTGGTGGCTTGTGTGACGGTGCCATGCTCCGCGTGGACCTTCATGCTGCGGAACTTGTAGACGTGGATGATGCGGCCGTCCATGCCGAGGCGTTCCTGCTTGAAGAAAACAGGACCTGGCGAGGTGCGCTTGATCATGATGCCAATGACCAGGAACAGTGGCGACAGCGCGAGGAGGACGAGCGCGGAAAAGGTGCGGTCAAAGATGGCCTTGACCGTGCCGCGTACGCCGAGCGACGGCGGCCTGTTCATTTCCACCGCGGGCATGCCCAGGAAGTTGCCGACATTGTGGTTGAGCAGGTCGAAGTCGAGCACGCTCGGCATCCATTTGATGTCAATGAAGTCATTGCGCAGGGAGAAGTTGATCTCCTGCATCAGGCGGTATTCGCTCATCGGCAGAGTGAGCCAGATCTCATTGATCCCATGTTCGCGCGCGAAATCGGCGATCTGGGCGCTGTCGGTGATGCGACGGCGTCCTTCTGGCGTGGGCTCGCCTTCGGGGGCGTAGATGCCGCTGATCTTGAATCCGGTGGTGTGGCTGGCGGTCGCGCGGCGGAACATTTCCTGTCCGGTACGGCCAAAGCCAACGATAACAACGCGCTTGTTGTTGGCGCCGGTAATGCGCAACAGGTTGAGCACGGCGCGGCTGGTTACGCGCAAGGCCAGCAGGCCGGCCAGCGAGAACACGTACCAGTACCCCATCCACAAGCGGGAGAGGTTGTCGGACTCGTGCAAAAGGTAGGTCAGCAGCAGGCTGATCAGCCAGACCAGGCTCCAGGCCGACAGCAGGCGCGTGGCGAGGGAGAACAGGCTGCGGCCGCGCCATGAGCTGTAGAGGTCGAACCCGGGCAACACGATGAAGGCGATCGCGCAGCCGAAGTACTGGACGAACTGGTGGATCGGGGCGTGCGCGCTGGCAAAGCGGACTTCATTGGCCAAGATTGCCGCAAGCCAGATGGCACCGGCGTCGAGCAGGCGAACCATCAGCGCGAGCTGATCGTGATGCCTGGCAAACATATCGCGATAGATACCCATGGCTTCCCCCGAAGCGTTCGCGTAATGGGCGCTCAAGCGAGTGCCCATGCCCTTCTTCTCCTCCGAACTTGCAGGCCGCGCACAGTGGCGGCCAGGCTCGTCGCTGGCATGCATCGTGGTTGTGCATGCTCTTGGCGCGGACAAAGCAGAGTCGTGCGGGACTGCTTCGCGGCAGTCGGTTCCATGGCATGACTGCGGTCAGCTGGTGACCGGCCACTGGCCGCATCCTTGAGGGCCGTCCCTGGAACTGCAACGCTCTCTTCCTGCCGGCGCGCTGGCGGCGCCGGTGTGCTTCGTGATTTCTGGTGCGAATAGTGCGATGCAGCGTGACCCGTCGGTACCCTGCGTGAGAAGGGAAAGGGTGACGACGTTTGCGTGGCACCTTTGCCATCACTCAACCACGCGGTAGAGGGATGAAAGCGGAACTTAATACAGTGTTTACGCGTGAGCAGCTCGAAAAGTATTTCGCGTCGTACGTAGGGATGGACGGGGGAAATCCGGGCGCGCCGGTATGGTTTTGTGACAGCTCACCGCATCCGAGAGCGGAGTCACTGGTGGCGCCGCTGGTTCCGCACACACAACCCAGTGCGTGGGACGCTGCGTACCGCCACAAGCACCGCGACCACATGGAGCGCTGGCAGTCGCACCAGAAGATTGCAAGGATCATGGCCGCAGCGCGCGCACATTTCTTCAACACGTCCCTGGGCGAGCGGGACTGGAAGCACTACTTCGAACATCATCTGTACGCGCCGCACGGCGCGGAGTTCAAAGTCAGCCTGTTTCCCCTGCCAGCGCGCCTGATTAACCAGACACCGTGGTCGACGGCATTCCGCGGCCAGCCGGAGCTTGTGCCCAGGCAGCGTTACCTCGAGCTTTGCCGCGACGGTCAGCGCTTCGCCTTCATCGACAGGATCCGCAGGCTCTGGAAGCCAAAGGTGGTGGTGTGCCTGGGCGAGCGCCACGCCGACGATTTCGTGCAGGCGTTCGCTCTCGGGAATGTGCGCGGCGCCGACCACATCCTGCAGCCCGCTGACTTGCCCAAGACCCTGCGCGTGCTCGAGCACGACGGCACCACGTGGATCATCTGCCCGGCACTGGCCGGCGCAGCGGGACTGACGTCTGACGTGTTGCTTGACGCGATGGGGCAGTACATTGCCGGCTGGCTGGGGCCGGGCGATTTTCCTGCGCTCTGCTCCGGTGCAGACGCCTGTTAGCGAGGCCGTAGTGAGTCATGGCGAGCGTGCGTCGGCAATACCGCAGTGCGGCTTGCGGGACTGCGCGCAAGCAAAAGCTTTCCCCCTCGAAGTAGGGGTGACCCCGATTTGGGGATTTGTTTATCTGTGTGGCGGCGCGAACTGCAAGCTGCCGCACCAGAGTCCGCTCGCAATTCCAAGCGTGGTACGACAGGCAGTGCAGGGCGCTAAAGACTATGCGGCAGCAACCCGTCGCAGGATTCCCCACCATGTATCGATGTATCGAAGTATCGATCTCAGGAGAGAGAAGCGTGCAAACCAAAACCCGGAACATCTTGACCCTCGGCATCATGGCCGCCGCCGCAGCAACGCTGGTCGCTTGCGGTGGAGGCGATGATTCACCCCCGCCTTCCCAGCCTTCTGTCACGGTGAACGGCAAGGCAGTAGACTTCTATCTGTCTGGCTCGACGGTCACCTTCCTCGATTGTGACAACAAGACCGCGACGACGAGCGCAACCGGCGACTTCACCTTCCCGGCCGGTTGCACCAAGAGCGCGCTGAAGGTGACCGGCGGCACCGATATCGGTACTAACCTGCCGTTCACCGGCGTGCTGCAGGCACCGTCGCTGGAACACAAGGGAGGCGTGACAGCGGTGGTCTCGCCCCTGACCACACTGGTGACGCAACTCGGCGCGGACCAGGCCGCGGCCGTGGCGACGAAGCTTGGCCTGGCAGGCAAAGACCTGCCCACGCTGGACCCGATGCAGGACGCGGCCGTGCTGCAGGCGGCGGTCGTGATACAGCAACTGATCGGCCAGGTCACCAATACGCTGACGGGCCTCGCTACTGGCGCCACGCTGAGCGATGAAGCTGCGGCCGCAGCGGCTGCCAAAGCGGTTGCAAGCGCCGTGGCCGGCGCGTCGGGCACGGCTGACCTGGCCAGCAGCACGCTGGTGACGAACGTGGTGTCTACCGCTGTGCTGAATGCCCAGTCCGGCCTGCCCACGAGCCTGCAGTCGGACATTGCCGCCGTGGCAGCCAACGTGGCCGCACTGGCCGGCCCGGTGATCACGAGCCAGGTGGCGAGCGTGGACACAGCGCTGGACGCCATCGTGCTGAACAGCAGCCCGGCCGATACGTTGGCGGCGCTGAAGGAGAGCGGCTCGCTCAACGTCGTGACTGAGAGCGCCGAGTCCACGACGACCACGGCGCTGGTCCAGGCCGTGACGCCGACCGGGCTGACCGATGCGTCGAACACGACCAAGCTGGGTGCGCTCGGCGACGCCGTGTCAACCGGCAATACCACCGCGATCGACCAGGCAGCCGACGCCTTGGGCAGCGCGGTGGACAGCGATGCGATCGCCAAGGTGGCGAACTCGGTCAAGCTGACCGACTACCTCCAGCTGGCAAACCTGACGATCAACGGCGCGTCATACCCGATCACCGACACGATCTCGGTCACGGGTGGCACGCTGAGCTCGATCCAGGTCGCCGTGACGCAGAACGGGGATGCCTTCTCGGGCAATCCCTCGCAAGTGCGCGCCGGGCTGAGCTATACCTACGGCGGCAACCAGGTCGACGTCATCATCGAAAACGTGACGCTGACCTTCAACGGGTCGCAACTGGTGGATGCGGTGGTGCCGGCCAACACGAGTTACTCGTTCCGCATCAACGGCAATCTGACGGCCGCCGCAACCCTGACCAATGGCGTGGCGGACAGTCTGTTCTCCAGCGTCAACGGGGGCTCGCTGAACCTGCCGTTCACGGTGTTCCTCAGCAAGCTCAGGGCTGCCGGCTCGTTGAGCCAGGCCCAGGTTGATGCCCTCACGCCGAAGTCGGTCAGCACCTTCCCCGTGACGTTCGCGCTGACAGGAATCAGCGGGCGGGATGTGCCGCTGGGTGCGTTGGTCGACGGCAGCGTGGAGAAGGCCAAGACGGCGTCGGTAAGGACTGACTCGGAGAAGGTGACCGGCGACGGCCTCAAGACTACGGTTACGCTCAATCCGTGACCGGCGCGTAGTGTTGCCTTCCGCCCGGATGGGGAAGGCCATGCCCCCGGTCATCCGAACGCATGCTTCAGGGCAATGCCACGGGTGGCCGGGTTCTCTTTGTGTATGCGTCGGGCTCCCGGGAGCGCGACGTATGAGGCTTGCCCAGTAGCCTCGGAGTTTCCTATGCAGCTGTTTCGCAATCGCGGGCTGGACCTAGCCTGCGCGCTGATGCTGGGCCTGTCGTGCGCGGGCGCAGTCAGCGCCGCTCCGGACGATGTGTTCATGCAGGCCGAGCCCGCCACGGGCGAGTTCACCTCGGTGCGGGTCGAGGCCAGTTATGACATGGTCAATAGCACCGTAGACATCTTCAATCTGCGCGGGCGGCAGGGCACCGTGTCGGAAAACGCCGGCGACTATAGCGGTGGCAAGCTGATGCTGGGCTACAAGTTCTCGCCGTACGTGTCGGCTTCGGCCACCTACTGGCGCCGCGGTATCGATTACGGACAAGACCACAACCAGATCGATAGCTGGATGTTGGCGATGCACTACGACCCGCTGGCCGAGCCTGGCGCTCGCGATCGCGTCATGATGCGCTTCTCGCTATGGGGAGATCACTCCGGCAGCCTGAATCGCTCGTCGCCAGTAACGGTTCGGAACACGACCTTCAACTCCCTCACGGTAAAGAACGCGAATGACGTTCAGGCCCAGGCCGACGTCATCTTCTCGGGCGAGCTGACCGAGCGCAACCAGCTCACTGGCTTCCTCGGGCTGGGACTCAGCCGCGTGACCATCGGCAGCATCAATACGCGCCTGCAGCGGGGCAATTGCAATTTCAACGTCGCCATCGGCTCTGACAATATCGCCAATGGCGCGCTGGCCGCGCCGTGCCGCGCGGGCAACGTCACCCTCCAGTCGGCCTCGTTCGCAGTCGATGCCAGCCAGTTCGGGCTCAATTTCAACGACGATTTCAACTACACCGCCGGCTACCTGAACCTGGGCGGTTCATGGCGCTGGAAGTACGAGAACTTTTCCGCGCGGCTGGGGTACCAGTTCCAATACCTGCTGCGCAGCAATGTCGATAGCCGCGCGAAAACCTATGGCTACTCGCCGATTCGCTCGAACCATACGCTGGGGCTGGAGCTATCGTATGCGGTAGTGAAGAACGTGGAGGTGTTCCTGCGCGGCCAGGCGTCGCTGTACAACTTCGTTGGCACCATCCCGTTCCTCTATAACGCCACTACCGCTGGCAAGCTGGACCGGTACTACGGCTACGGCTCGATCGGCATTCGCTTCTCTGGGTTCTGAAATCGAGATCCAGGCTCGGTCCTTCTCTTTCAACAGAGGGGTGAGGGGGTGCCCCCTTTGTCAGGCAACCAAGCTGTCAGCCAGATGATGGTCACGCTGCTCCAGGTAGCGGCGGAAGTTGACGCCGACTTCCGGGTGCTTCAGCGCATACTCGACAGTGGCCTTCAAGTAGCCCAGCTTGTTGCCGCAGTCGTAGCGCGTGCCCTGGTAACGGTAGGCCAGCACCTGCTCCTGGCCGAGCAGCGACTGGATGGCGTCGGTGAGCTGGAACTCGCCTCCGGCACCCGGCTTGAGCTGCCGCAGGTGGTCGAAGATGCGCGGCGTCAGGATATAGCGGCCGACCACTCCCAGGTTGGAGGGGGCATCTTCCGGCGCGGGCTTTTCCACGATGCCGGACATCTTGATGACGCCCTCGTCCCATTCGCGTCCGTCGACTACGCCATAGGAGCGGCTCTGCTCCGGCGCGATCTCTTCCACGCCCAGCACCGAGCAGTTGTAGTGGTTGTAGATGTCGACCATCTGCTTCATTACCGGCGGATGGCCGTCGATCAGGTCGTCGGCCAGCATGATCGCGAACGGGGCATCGCCGACCAGCTTGGCGGCGCACAGCACCGCGTGGCCCAGGCCCAGTGCTTCGGGTTGGCGCACGTAGAAGCACTCGACGTTGGCCGGCTTGATAGAACGGACCACGTCCAGCAGCGCCTGTTTGTTCTTGGCCTCGAGCTCCACTTCCAGCTCGAAGGCCTTGTCGAAATGGTCCTCGATGGCGCGCTTGGAGCGGCCCGTGACGAAGATCATCTCGGTAATGCCGGCGGCCATGGCTTCTTCCACGGCGTACTGGATCAGTGGCTTGTCCACGACCGGCAGCATTTCCTTCGGGCTCGCCTTGGTGGCGGGGAGAAAGCGGGTGCCCAGCCCCGCGACGGGGAAGACGGCCTTGGTAACGCGGTTGTCCATGTCCGGTGTTCCTTCTGAATGTTTAGTGGTTCAAGGCGCCTTCGGGTGGCTTTTCCCTTTCAAGAATACGTACGCACTACCTTGCTCTTGAGCGGCCATGGCCGCGCGGCGAGTATCCAAATACAGATCAGCGGTCCAAGGATTGGGATCAAGGAGAGATAGGCATATAGCGTACTGAATCGCGCAGACCTGAATACAGCGCGGAATGGAACGAACCAGGCCGCCTCGAAGGCGACGAACGCTAGCAAATAGACCATCGGGCTTACCAGTGAGGTATTGACCTGAGCGAAGCGCATTCTTGGTTTATTGTGCGCCGCGACCTGATTTTACCCGCGCGCTGGAGGCGCCGAACCCTTCGAAGTAGGGGATTCCGGTTCCAGGTGCCGGCATGGAACCAGGCGGATCAATAATAGACTTCGCTGACAAGTCAATACATAGGGAGTCACAATGCGCGGCGGAGGTGTCAGGAATTCTGTGTGCTGAGG
>NZ_JFJW01000139.1:0-85304 GCF_000611125.1 Cupriavidus sp. SK-4 | reverse complement strand
GCTGCGCCGGCGAAACAGCCACGCCTGCCAAGGGCCACAAGCCAGTCGCATGGCCATGACAGCCACGCCTGCCAAGAACCACAAGCCGGTCGTATGGCGATGACTACCGATACTTTGCCGCCCCAATAAACTGCCCAAACCTCTCACACCAGATCACCACTGCCGCATACCGCCCCGGATCCACGCCAGCCGGCAACGCCACAGCGAAATTGCCAAAGGTCTTCAACTCGCTCACCTGCAGCGACCGATCCTTGATCTGAAGGAAGGCTTCCTTGTTGTCGACAAACTCCGGCGCCAGGTAAATCCGATAGTCCGGCCCCGGCGCAACGCTGCCTTCAAAGGCAAGCGCCTGCGGCGAAACATGGAGCCGGCCGCTGACCCAGTGCAGCGCGTCGCTGCCCGCCAAGTCCTTGCGGAAGGTGCCGGTGTAGCGCGACTGTTGTGACACAGCCTGCACTTGCTCGGCACTGGCACCAGCCTGTTCTGTCAGGATCGGCAAGACATAGATGCCCGCAACAAAACCCACGGCCAGCGCGGCAAGGTGGGTCAGCACAAGGATGGCGGGCTTGCGGAGCGGGTTGGCCGGCATGTTTTTCTCCCGAAGGCATGAGGATGCGGGTAAGTCGGCGCCGGGGCCGGATCCTGACAGATCTGTGGTGCCTTAGCACATTCGCAACGGTTTCACCAATCCAACACACGGAAGTGGTTATGATTTGGTAGTCGCCTTGTCGAGAAGCTGCCTATGACCCTCCACGTCACGATCCGCACCATCCGTACCGGCACGCTGCAATCCGCCCGCTATCAGGCGCGCGTCTATCTCACCACCGATGCCGAAGCCCTGCCGTTGCTTGCAACGGACTGGAGCGAGCGCGAGGCCGAGGCCTTCCGTACCGCGCAGTTCTGGGCGCAGCGCCACGCCTATGTGGTGTCTAATCCACGCGCCGGGACTTTCTACGGAGTTTCGTGCCGGCGCTGACGCCGGCCCGCGGTTGGCGCGGTGCCCCTGCGTTGTTGCTGGCGGCCATCCTGGCCCTGGCTGGCTGCACCGCCGAAAACGTCGTCGGCGTCCTGTCGGGCGGCCGCGATGGCTTGTGGCGCAACGTGCAGCAGCGCTGCCTTGGCAATACTGCGGCGGCGCATCCCGATTGCGCGCAAGTGGACCGGTCCCAGGGACTGGTGCTCTACAAGGACGCGATCGGCAAGTCGCATTACCTGGTGATCCCGGCACGGACGGTGACCGGCATTGACGACGCCAAAGCCTGGGACGGCGCAGGCGCCAATCCCTGGGCCTTCGGCTGGGCCGCGCGCGGCATCGTTGGCCGCTCGCTTGGCAAGGCCGTGCCTGACGACATGCTGGGCCTGGCGATCAATTCCCGCGCCTCGCGCAGCCAGGACCAGCTGCATATCCATCTCGATTGCATCAGCGCGGCCGCGCGCGCCGTGGTCAATGGCGCGGCCGGGCCGATCGGCACCGGCTGGACCACGCTGCGGCTCGAGGACAAGCCGGTGCGCGCGATCTTTGTGCCGGCCAGCGCGCCGGTGCTGGCGGTCGACCCTTTCCGGCTCGTGCGTGACGGCACCAAGGGGAGCGCCGCAGCGCCGCCGGACCGCGGCATCTTTGTCACCTATGTGCAGGAACGGCAGGGCGGGGCAGGCTTTGTCGTGATCGACCAGCCCGTCGACACGGCGGCTGGCAGCAACGGCCACGCCAGCGATTTCCTGGACCGGCGCTGCCGGCTGGCTGAAGGCTTGTCGAGCGCGGCGGGCTGATCGGCGGACAGCCCGCCGGGCCTCACTGCGCACGGGCGCCCGAGGCTGCAGGCGTTGCAACGGGCTTCGCGGGCGTTTCAACGGGCTTGGCGGGCGTCCCGCCGGGTGCCGCGAGCGCGTCCAGCGCCTTGGCCGCCGCCAGGTGCTGCGGGATCATCAGCCCTTCGCGCGCCGTTGCCACGGCGATCTGCGCGCCCTGGGCGCTGCCGCGGGCGACAAAGTCGCGCCCGTGGCGGTAGACCAGCCGCGTCAGCTCGGCCACTTCGGTATCGGACAGGTCCGGCCCGGTCACCAGGATCGCCGCCGTGGCGATGGTGCGCACCGGTGCGTGCAGCCCGGGATAGGTGCCCGGCGCGATGGTGGCGCGGAAATAGCCCGCCTTCTGCCCGACCATCGCGGTGATGACCCGTTCGTCCAGCGGCAGCAGCCGCAGCGGCATTTCGCCGAGCGCATCGCGGATGCTGTCGGCCGGCACGCCAATCACCTGGATCACCGCGTCGACCTGGTTCTGGCGCAGCGCCACCAGCCCGGTGCCCAGCCCCACTTCCTCGGCCTTGAAGTCCTTGTCCGTCAGGCCGTGCGCAGCCAGCACGCGCAGCGCGGTCACGCGCGAGGCTGAGCCGCGCTCGCCCACGGCGATGCGCTTGCCGCGCAGCTCTGACACCGAACGGGCGGGATCGGCGTCGCGCACCAGCACGTGCACGGGCTCGGGGTAGAGGCTGCCGATGGCGCGCAGCGAGGCTTGCGGGCCGTCGGCGGCAAACACGCCCTTGCCCTCGTAGGCTTCCAGCGCCGCATCGCCCTGCGCCAGCGCCACCGAGACCTTGCCGGCGCGCAGCAGCCGCAGGTTCTCTTCTCCGCCGTGCGTGACCAGCGGGATCGCGCGCACGCGCGCCCCATCCACCAGCGCCTTCGCAAAGCGCAGGTACTGGCCATGTTCGGCGCCGGCGGCAATGGCATAGCCCTCGTTGACCCGTGCCAGCCGCGCGCGGATGTTGGCGTGCGCGGTGGTCAGCTCCTGTTCGATCACGGCGCGCTGTGCCGGCGAGGCATCCTTCTGCACGGACTCGATCACCTTGCGCATCGCGTCCAGGATCGCCGCCGGGCCCCTTTGCGCATCTGTGGCGACGGTTGGGGCTTCAGCGGGGCGGTAGCCGGCCGGCAGCACGCCGACCCAGCGCTCGCCGTCGCGCCGGTACAGCGCCGTGCCATGCGCGCGGATGATGTCGCCGGCCTTGTTGCCGCCGCTGGTGATGCCGGTGATGCCGCGCGGGCCCGCGCCCAGCGCCGACACCAGCCCGGCCACGCCGGGCGAGTCCCACGCGCCGAAGTCGTAGTCGCGCAGCAGTTTCAGTTCCGCATCGAAATACACCACACGGCGGGTTTCGCCGGCCGGTGCCTTGGTGTCGGCCTGCGAGCCACGCCGGTCCAGACCGGCCAGTTCCACCGTGCCCGGCGGCAGCGCCTGCGCCAGCCGCTCGTTGATGCCGCTGCGGATGCCGTCGGCGGGCGGGCCGCCGCCGCAGCCTGCCAGCCAGGCGCTGGCCAGCAAGGCAAAGAGAAGGGTGAGGAGGGCGCGGCGCATGTCAGCCTCCGATCAGCGGCAACGCCAGCAGCATGGTCAGCACGAAGGCGTTCATCAGGTCGACGAAGAACGCGCCGGCCAGCGGCGTGATCAGGTAGCTGGTGGGTGCCGGCCCGTAGCGGGACGTGATGGCGCGCATATTGGCCATGGCGGTGGCGGTCGACCCCATGTTGAAGCCGATAAAGGCGGCCGAGGTGACCGCGGCCTCGTAGTCGCGCCCCATGAAGCGGAAGCAAACCAGCACCACGTAGAGAATGATGAAGACCACCTGCATCGCGATGATCAGCAGGAACGGGCCGGCGGACAGCGCCACCTCGGCCAGGTCCAGCGCCATCATCGTCATCACCAGGAACAGCGACAGGCAGATATTGGTGATCAGGTCGGTGGCGCGGTCGTCAAAGCGCACGCCGGCAAAGGGCAGCAGGTTGCGGATGGCGATGCCGAGCATCATGCACCACAGGAAGCCGGGGATGGTGATGGCGCCGGTGGGCATCTGCGCGGCAATCCAGCGCCCGCCGATCACCGCGGCCAGGATGCCGGCCAGCGAGGCCAGCGCGCCCACGGTGGTGATGGGCGAAGCGGCGGCGGCTTCTTCCTCGGTGTCGCCGGCCTCGCGCGCGGTCGAGCGCAGCTTGTAGCGCGAGATCAGGTACTGCGCCACCGGGCCGCCGATGATGCCGCCCACGATCAGGCCGATGGTGGCCACCGTCATCGACAGGTCCATCACCGCCTGCAGGTTGTTGACCTCGGCAAAGCGCTCGGCATAGGCGGCGCCGGTGCCGTGGCCGCCCACCAGCGTGATCGACCCGCTCACCAGCCCGAAGATGGGGTGCAGGTCCAGCGTCCTGGCCATGGCCACGCCCACCACGTTCTGCACCAGGATATAGGGCAGCAGGATGATCAGGAAGATCACCAGCGCCTTGCCGCCGCGCTTGAGCATGCGCAGGTCGGCGCAGAGCCCGACGCCGCCGAAGAACATCAGCAGCAGCACCGGCTTCATGCCGGGATCGATCACCACGCGGAAGTTCGCTGCCGCCGCCGCCACCGAGGCGATGATCGCGAACAGCAGCCCGCCGGTGACAGGGTCGGGAATGTTGTAGCGCGACAGCACGCCGACGCTGCGGTTGACCAGCGTGCCGATCAGCAGCACCACGACGGCAGTCAGCAGCGAGCCCAGCAGGTCGAGGTTCATCGGGGGCGTCCTGGCGGATAGGGTTGCGGGTAATGCCATCGGGCGCCGCTGGCCGTGCCGGGGGTGCACTGGCCGCCGGCGGTGCCTGACGGGGAGCATGCATCACTACGGGTTGTAGACGCGCGGGTGGAATAAGGCAAGGAAAGGATGGGGCGGGGGCCGCGACTACTGGCTCTTGAATGCCGATGCCGTGCTCCCCTCTCCCGCTTGCGGGAGAGGGGAGCAAACCGGCAGGGAAGCGACTCACTCAGCGCGCCCGCAACGCGTCCACGATATTCATCCGCGCCGCCCGCACCGCCGGCAGGAAGCCGCCTGCCAGCCCCATCACCATCGCGAACGCCAGCGTTTGCAGCGTGATGGCCGGGGTCAGAATGAAGCGGAACGAGAGGTCCGCGAAGGTCTGGAAGTTGGTGGTCGAGAACGACGCGAACTGCATCAGCGCGGCGCATGCCAGCCCCGCGATGCCGCCCACCAGCCCCAGCAGCGCGGCTTCGATCAGGAATGCGGCCAGCACGTTGACGCGCTTGAAACCGAGCGCGCGCAGCGTGCCGATCTCCGCCACGCGGTTGGCCACCGAGGCGTACATGGTGATCATGGCGCCGATCATCGCCGCGACCGAAAAGATGGTGGACAGCGTGAAGCCCAGGATATTGATAAAGCTGGACAGCGCCTTGGACTGGTCGCTGTAGAAGGTCTGCTCGCGCTTGGCTTCGTCGGCCAGCCGCGGGTCGACGTCGATATCGGCGCGAAAGCGGTCGAACTGCGCCGTATCCGCCAGCCGCACCACCATCGACGAATACGCATTGCGCCGGAACGACTGCATCAGCTGGTCCACGTCGCCCCAGATCTCGGAGTCGAAGCCGCTGCCGCCGGCGTCGAAGTGGCCGACCACGGTCCAGTCGCGCTGGGCAAAGCGCAGGTGCTCGCCGATCTGCACCCCGGCGAAGCCGCCGGCGATGCTGCTGCCGACGATGATCTCGGACGAGCCCGGCCGGAACATGCGCCCCGCCGCCAGCCGCACCTGCGGGCGCAGGTCCATGCCCGGCGGCGAGATGCCGCGGATCACCACGTTGGACGGCTGCCCGGTGCTGGTCTTGGTGAGCGAGATCAGCACCACCGCCTCGCGCGAGGCCAGCGGCCGGCCCGCGCCGCTCATGGCCACGGCCGGGTGCATCTCCATGATGCTGGCCTGGTCGCGGTTGACCGAGCTCTGGATCTCGGTCTCGGCGCCCTTGCGGATCAGCACCACGTTGTTCTGCTCGCCGGTGGTGACCAGGGTCTTCTTCAGGCCGGCGTCAAGCATCAGCATGGTGGCAAAGACGAACACCACCAGCGCCAGCCCGCCCGCGGTCAGCGCGGTGGTCAGGCGCCTGGCCCACAGGTTGCGCGCGATATAGGTCAGCGGAATCGCCACGTCAGTCTCCGTGCGCTAGCCGATGGCCCGCAGGCCCTCGACGATGCGCACGCGCGCAGCCTGCACCGCCGGCACGATGCCGGCAAAGACGCCCACCGCCAGCGCGCAGGCCGCCTGCAGCTGCATGGTCTGGGGCGACACGGTGAAGACCGGGAACACGCCGCCCACTGCCTGCTTGAAGGCACTTGCCACCGGCGGTGTCGCCAGCATGCCGAGCGTGCCGCCGGCCACGCAGATCGCCAGCGACTCGCCGAATACCAGCAGCGCCAGGAAGCCGGGGCCGAAGCCCAGCGCCTTGAGCGTGGCGTATTCCACGGTGCGCTCGCGTGCGCTCATCGCCATGGCGTTGGCCATCACCGCCATGATGATCACGATCACCACATAGGACACCACGCGGATCGCCGCGATGATCTGGTTGGACATCGCGACAAAGCCCAGCTGAAAGGCCTGCTCGGTCTCGGTCAGCGTCTCCGCCAGTGAATTGCGGAACACCGCATCGACATTGCGCGAGATCGCGGCGGTGTTGTCGGGGTTGTCCACGCCCAGCACAAAGACGCCGACCTGGTCGGCCTGGCGCGGGGTGCGCTTGCGCACGGTCTCGTTCAGGTATTCCCAGTGGAACACCATCTGGCGCGTGATGGTGCTCTCGTCGCGGCCCTCCATGATGCCGCGCACCACGAACTCCCAGGTGCCGGGGTAGATGGTGCCCTTGATCGGGACCACGTCGCCGAGCTTGAAGCCGAACTGGTCGGCCAGCTGGCGCCCGACCAAGGCGCCCTTGCGGTCGCGCTGGTAGTCGGCGCGCTGCTGGTCGGGCACGATGAATTCCGGGTAGAGGTCGAGGTAGTTGTCGGATACCGCGAACTGCGCGAAGAAGTTCTTGGGATCACGATAGACGCCGCCGAACCAGTTGGAGCGCGCCACCGAGGTCACGCCGTCGACGCCCTTGATGCGGCTTTCGTAGCTCAGCGGCAGCGGAAACACCAGCGAGATCGCATTGCGCGTGACCAGGCGCGCGCTGGATGCTGCAGACGCGCCCGCATACCAGGCGTCGATCACCGTCTGCAGCAAGCCGAACGCTAGTACCGCGATCACCAGCCCGAACACCGTCAGCGCGGTGCGCAGCTTGTGGCGCAGCGCGTTGCGGGTGATCAGCTTGAGCGCGTACATAAGGGGTCAGGCAACCTCGCCACGGATCAACTCTCCCTTTTCCAGGTGCACCAGCGATCCGGCCGCGGCCGCTGCGTGCGCATCGTGCGTGACCATGATGATGGTCTTGCCGGCATCGGCATTGAGCCGCTGCATCATCGCCAGGATCTCGGCGGCGGAGGTGCGGTCGAGGTCGCCGGTGGGCTCGTCGGCGACGATCAGCGCGGGGTCGGTGATCAGCGCGCGCGCGATCGCCACGCGCTGCTGCTGGCCGCCCGACAGCTCCGACGGGTAGTGGCTCATGCGGTCGGCCAGGTTGACCATGTCCAGCACCAGCTCCACGCGCGCGCGCCGCTCCGCGCGCGGCAGGCTGGTCAGCATCAGCGGCAGCTCCACGTTCTCGAACGCGGTCAGCACCGGCATCAGGTTGTAGAACTGGAAGATAAAGCCGACGTTGGCGGCGCGCCAGTCGGCCAGCTCGGCTTCCGGCAGGCGCGTGATGTCCAGCCCCGCCACGTGCAGCGTGCCGCTGTCGGGCCGGTCGATACCGGCGATCAGGTTCAGCAGTGTGCTCTTGCCCGAGCCGGACGGCCCCATCAGCGCGACGAAATCGCCTGCGCCGATATCGAGCGAGATATCGGTCAGCACCGGCACGGTCTGCACGCCGCGCCGGTAGGATTTGGCGACGTGGCTGATCTGCACCAGCGGTGCTGCGCTCATGCTGTCCTCTCTACGGCTTGGCCACGGTGATGCGGTCGCCGTCGCTGAGATCGTCGCCGGGCGACAGCACCAGCACGTCGCCGGGCTTGACGCCCTGCACGGCCACCAGTTCGCCCAGCTTTTCGCCGCGCTTGACCTGCACCTCATGCGCACGGCCGTCCTTCACCACATAGGCCAGCTCCCGGCCCTGGCGCGTGACCACGGCGGCGGGCTGCACCGCCACCACCGGCTGGCGGTCCTGCGCCGAGGCGGCGCGCGACAGGAAGGCGATCTTGGCGCTCATGTCCGGCAGCACGCGCGCATCGCGGTCGACAAAGCGCACCTTGACCAGCACGGTGGCCTTGGAACGGTCCACCGTCGGCACGATGCGCGACACCTGCCCCGCCAGCCGCAATCCCGGCAGCGCATCCAGCAGCAGCTCGCACGGCTGGGCGGCGCGGATCTTGCCGATATTGGCTTCGGCGACATCGGCTTCCACCTCCAGCGTCTCCATGTCGGCGATGGTCACGATCGCGCCCTTGGTGTCGGCGGCGGCCGAGAAGGGGGTGATGTTGTCGCCCACGTTGGCATGCTTGACCAGCACCACGCCATCGAAGGGCGCGCGCACCACGGTCTGCTCCACCGCGACCTCGGCCGCGCGGGCATTGGCCTGGGCCGAGGCGATCGACGCACGCGAACTGTTGACCGAGGCCCGCGCCTTGTCAAAGCGCGCCACGTCGGCGTCGTACTGGGTGCGCGAGATGGCGTTCGGCACGATCAGGATCTTCGAGCGGCGCAGGTTCACCTCGGCGTCCTTCAGCTCGGCCTGCTGCAGCGCCAGGTTGGCATGCGCCACCTGGACCTGTGCCTGGGCCTGCGCGAACGAGGCGGCGACGTCCTTGCTCTCCAGCCGCGCGATGATCTCGTCCTTCTTCACGTGCGAGCCCTCCAGCACGCCCAGCCATTCCAGCCGGCCCTGCGCCTTGGACGCGACCGCCGCCTTGCGCTGCGGCACGACATAGCCGGTGGCATTGAGCACGGTGAAATTCTGCGTGGGATAGGCGGAGGTGACGGTGGCGGTCTGCACCGCCTGCGGCCCGGCCAGCTTCATGGCGATGCCGACCAGGGCCAGCACGGCCAGCGCGATCACTGCGTAGCGCAGCCACCTGCGCCGGGGGCGGATGCTGGCGCCGGCCGCGGCGGCGCCGCGGTCGATTTTCAGCCTGGACAGGTCGTGGTCAGCCACTGCGCGCTTCCTCTCGCTGTGATGGGCGGGGCTCCCAGTATAGCGGCGAGTGAAAGGGTGTCCATTGCCCGCGAGCAAGGGTGAAAACCGCCTTGGGGGGCTAGTGACTGGTCTCCACCGCCAGCTTCAGCTTCGCCAGCGCGAAATCCCATTGCCGCCCGATCGCTTCCAGCGACCGGCGCGCGGCTTCGACCTGGCCGGGCTCGAACTGCCACAGGCGCTCGCGGCCGGCGCGGCTGTCGCGAACCAGCCCGGCCTGCGCCAGCACCTGCAGGTGCTTGGTGACCGCCTGGCGCGTCATGGCGCTGCCCGCGGTCAGCTGCGCGATCGACATCGCGCCGCCCGCGCACAGCGCTGCCACCAGCCGCAGCCGGGTTTCGTCGCCAAGCGCGGCGAAGACGGTCGCCGCATCGCGCAGTTCCAGCGCGGGGGAGGTTTCAGGCTGCGCCGCTGACATGCTTCCGGATGTTTTCCATCTGCCCGTCCCAGCCGCCGCTGTTCATGCGGAAGGCCTCCGTGCGGCGTTCGGGCGGGATCTGGTCGAAGCCGGATTCGACCACGGTCAGCCGCGTGCCGCCTTCGGCTTCCTTCAGCTCGAACACCACCAGCGTGGGCGGCTCGGCCGAATAGTCGCGGCCGCGCTCCATTGGCGCCGGATGCCAGCGCCAGGACAGCAGCCTCGGTGGTTCCATGCGCTCGACCTCTACGTCGAACTTCAGGTATTCATAGCCGGGATAGGTGATGCTGCCCACGGCCCGCTGGCCGGGCGCGAAGGTCACGCCGTCGAATTTCACGCCAAACCAGCTGCCGAAGGTGTCGGCGTCGGCCAGCGCGTGCCAGATGCGTTCGATGGGGGCGGCCAGCAGGATGCTGCGTTCGATGCGGTCGGTGGATGATGCCATGTCCGGTCTCCTTGTTCAGGCTTGAATAGGCAACGTTGTGGTTGCATGTTAGGAGGCCGGACGGGGAAACGCAACCAAAAGGTTGCGAATGATCACGGTGTGGTCAGAGATCCAGCACCAGCCGCTGGCCCTTGCAGCGCGACACGCACAGCATCATCGTCTTCTGCGCGGCCTTTTCGGCATCGGACAGGTACTGGTCGCGGTGATCGGCCTGCCCCTCCAGGATGGCGGTCTCGCAGGAGCCGCAGATGCCTTCGCGGCACATGCAGTCCACCTTGATGCCCGCCTTCTCGATGGCGCGCAGCAGCGGCTCGTCGGCGCCGACCTGCAGCGTCAGCCCGCTTTTCTGCAGCACGGCCTCGAAGGCGCCGCCGGTGGCATCGACCTCGTTGCGGAACTGCTCGAAGTGGATGCGGCCCGCGTCCCAGCCCGCGGCGCGCGCGGCGTTGACCACGGCGTCGTTCAGCGGCGCCGGGCCGCAGACATAGACGTGCGTGTCGGCAGGCTGCGCGGCGATCAGCGCGGCGATGTCGAGCATGGTGCCGCTGTCGCTCTCGTACAGGTGAAGCTGGCCGGGCTGCAGCGTGGCGGGCAGCACGTCCAGGAAGGCGGCGGACTGGGTGTTGCGGAAACAGTAGTGCAGTTCGAACGCCGCGCCGCGCGCGGCCAGCGCCTGGATATGCGTCATGAAGGGCGTGATGCCGATGCCGCCGGCGATCAGCAGGTGGCGGCCGGCGCCGTGGTCCAGGCTGAACAGGTTGCCGGGCGCGCCGATATGCAGTTCGTCGCCTTCGCTGACCTGCTCGTGCATATAGCGCGAGCCGCCGCGCGAAGCCTCTTCCAGCCGCACCGCGATCTGGTAGTGGCCGGGCTCGCCCAGCGTGCTGGTCAGCGAATAGGCGTTGCGCAGCCGGCCGCCGTCCATATGGACGACCACGTGGCTGCCGCTGTCGAAGGCGGGCAGCGCGCCGCCGTCGCAGGGTTGCAGGGTGAAGCGCTTGATGCCGGCGGCCAGCGGCTCGACGCGGCCGACGCGCACGCGGAGCGTGTCAGTCATGGCGGTACCTCGGAATTCAGGGAAAGCAGGGAAATCGGGAAGGGGGGCGGGCCGGCACCGGGCCGGCCCGCCGGAGCCGTCAGGTGATCACAGTCAGCCTGGCAGCGATCCACACCACCAGCCCGCCGACGACCAGCGCCACGTAGGGCAGCACGCCGGCGCGCGCATTGGGCAGCTCCATGTCGCGGCGCATCGACTCGGGGAAGCGGCCCTTGTCCTGGATGTAGTGGCGGTACACGAACACCGGCACGATCAGCAGCGCGGCGATCAGGCCGTTGCGCAGCGTGTGCTCGCCCTGGAAGTTGGCGCCGGCGCCGACGAAGGCCAGGTCGAAGAAGCCGAAGAACGCGCCCAGGGCCAGCAGCCAGTTCTTGCACTTGTAGGGCCGGGCCCAGTCCGGGCGGTCCATGCGGTGGATCCAGCCCGACTGCAGGTTCAGGAACACGAAGATCATGTAGCAGACGTTGCTGATCGACAGCACCGCCATGTAGTTCGACATCAGCAGCAGGAACAGGTTGAACACCAGGTCCGTCCACATCGCGCGCGTGGGCGAGCCGTGCTCGTTCACGTGCGAGAGGTAGCGCGGCAGCCAGCCGTCGAGCGAGGCCTGGTACAGCGTGCGCGACGAACCCATCATCGAGGTCATCACGATCAGCAGGATCGCCAGCACCAGCATCACCACGATCACGTTGAACACCACCGCGCCGCCGCCGACGAACCTGGCCATGGCCGCGCCCACGCCGGAGCCGTCGACGATGGCTGGTTCCAGCATGCCCGACAGGCCCAGCGAGCCCTGGAAGGCGATCGGCACCGCGATGAACATGAACAGGCACAGCACGCCGGACCAGAAGATCGCCTTGAATGTGTCCTTCTGCGGATCCTTGAACTCGCGGGTGTAGCAGACCGCAGTCTCGAAGCCGAAGGTCGACCAGCAGGCCAGGAACATCGCGCCCATGGCGGTGCTGATGCCGGCGGCGTTCCAGCCGCCCAGCACCGGGGCGCCGGCCGCGTCATGGGTCAGCGGCAGCAGCGGCAGGAAGCTGGTGGACGGCATGTCGCCGGTGAACATCGGCACCAGCGCGATCAGCACCAGCGGCGTCAGCGAGGCAATGCCCAGGATGCGCTGCGTGGTGGCCGCGGCGGAGGCGCCGCTGTGCTGCAGCTTGAAGGTGACCAGCAGGAAGGCGGTGGCCAGGATGAAGGTGGAGTTCACCCGCAGCGTCAGGCCCTTGCTGACAAAGCCCAGGTCCACCAGCGTCAGCTGCCAGGTGTTGATGACCGAATCGGGCGGGAACAGCGCGCTCAGCATATAGCCGGCGGCGAGGCTGGTGCCCAGCGCCAGCATCGGCGACCAGGCCACCCAGTTGCACCACACCGAGACCGGTGCGACGAACTTGCTGTAGCGCACCCAGCCCAGCGCGCCGTACACCGAGGCGCCGCCGGACTTGTGCGGATACAGGCCCGAGATCTCGGCATAGACGAAGCACTGCGCAAAGCCGACCAGGATGGCGAGGATCCAGATCACCCAGGCCGGGTTGCCGATGGTGGCGGACACGCCGCCGATGGTGAAGAGCACGCCCGCGGGCACGCCGCTGGTGACCCAGAAGGCATCCTTCCAGGTCAGGGTGCGCTGCAGTTCATGCGATTGGGTTTGCTGCTGCGGTTGAGCGGGGGCGAGCGGCGCCTGCGCGCCGATCGACAGCACGTCTTTCTGTGAATACACGATGTCTCCTTGCTTCCCGGGTTGCCGTTTATCTGGAGCTGCGCTCCGTCACGGTCTGCCGTCTGCGGTCTGGGTGGGTACGTTGCGGTACTGCCTGCCGGGGTTATGACGGTCGGGAATGTCTGGCGGGGATTCTGGGGGCGTTTCTCATCCTTGTCTCCTGTTGTCATCCCGGGTTGCCATGCGGCCCGTTACGGGGTCTCAGGCTTTCGGGGTTCTTATCGATTCACCGCAAGTGAATTACGTTACCAATGGTGTTTCGAGGTGAGTATAGAAACGGCTGGGTGCCAAGGCAACGGAAGATTTGTATCGCGTTGCAAAGCGTCCCGGCCGCCTCTCCGTTACTGCTGCGCAGGCTGTCCCGGGCGCGGCCCGCCCAGCGTTTCCACCACCGCATGCCCTGCCCGCCGGTTGCGCCACCAGCCCACCAGCGTCAGCCCCAGCCAGAAGCACTGGGTCAGGAACGAGGCCAGGTTGAAGGCGCCGGTCAGCGAGACCAGGATGCAGCTCGGCCCGATCACGTTGAGGACGACGGCCAGCCTGCCGGTCGGGGATTTGTGCAGGACCTGCACGGCAAAATGCGCGGCAACGTAGGCGGCAACGCCTACAAGTCCGGTCGCGTCGGTAAGACCCAGGGAGGCCATGGTGGTAGGAAGCGGTAAAACAGCGGTTGAAGATTGCCGTCAGAACGTCTTGGTCACCGAGACCAGGAACGTGCTTTTCAGCGGGTTGGAAACGGACGGGTTGCCGGACGAATCCAGCGCCCCGGTGGTGTACTTGTCGTAGACGTCGGTGCGCCCCCAGCCGCGGGTATAGGCGCCGGTCACGGTCCAGCCGCCCTCGAAGGCCTTGGACAGCGCCACGCGCACGTCGCGGAAGTTATAGGCGGCAAAGTTGCGCACGCGCTCCTGGCCGTAATGCAGCAGCAGCGTGACGCCGTGGCCCAGGTCGAAGGTGCCGTTGATGTCCAGGTAGCCCGAGCCGCGGCTGTGCAGGTCATTGCCGGCGAGCAGCGAGGCGCTGTTGTAGCCGAAGTAGTCGGGCGTATAGGTCAGCCAGTACTTGACGTTGAACCACTTGTACGTCAGCGACGCGACGGCCTCGCCGTAGTTGTACTTGGTCTGCGCGTACTGCAGTTTCGCGCCCGGGTACAGGTAGTAGTAGACCTGCCCGGCATAGGTGAAATCGCCGACGGTGCCGGTGTAGCCGGCATACAGATCCCATTCGACGGTGCCGCCCTCGATGAACTTGTCGCTGATGCTCGACATCCACGTACCCGCGGAGAAGCCGCTCGGGTGGGCGTAGTCGATGCCGCCCTGCACCGCAGGCTTGCCCCAGGTCTGGCGGAAGCCGCGCGATACATATTGCGATGTCAGCGTCAGGTTGGCGCTCAGCGGCGCGGGCGATGCGGCCTCGGCCGGCGGCACGGTCGCCGTGACCTGCGGCACCGGCGCCACGGCCAGCGTGGTTTCGGCCTCGGCACTGGTCTGCGCCTGCGCGCTCAGCGCCTGGCACAGCAGCAGGGGCACGGCGCCTTGCAGGGCGCGTTTTGAAGCAAAGCATTTGCGCAGCATGGAAGTCTCCTCCTTGCAGCCGGTCTGGGTTTGTTCTGGGTAGCCGGCTTTGTGGTGTGGGTGCGCGGCGCGCCGACCGGACGCACGCTGCCCGCCGGGGACCGAAGTCCCGGCAGCACATGCGTCGGTCAGGGGTTCTGGCGGGAAGCCCGCGCGCCGCGCCGCCTGGTCAGGCGGGCATCGGCATCGGCATTCGCGCAGTGGCTGGCGGATGCCGCACCGCGTCTGCCTGCGGCCCGCCGCGCGCGGTGGCGGCCTTGTAGTAAGGCGCCGTCGAGCGCTGCAGCGGCGCGCGGCCGCGGATCACGTCGGCCAGCTTCTCGGCCATCATGATGGTGGGCGCGTTCAGGTTGCCGGTGATGATCTTCGGCATGATCGAGGCATCGACCACGCGCAGGCCCGACAGCCCGTGCACGCGGCCCTGGTTGTCGACCACCGCCATCGGGTCGGAGGCGTCGCCCATCTTGCAGGTGCAGGACGGGTGCAGCGCGGTCTCGGCATGCTCGCGCACGAAGGCGTCGATCTCGGCATCGCTCTGGATCATCATGCCGGGCTTGATCTCGCGGCCGCGGAACTCGTCCATCGCCTGCTGGCCGATGATTTCGCGCGTCAGGCGCACCGCGGAGCGGAACTCGCGCCAGTCGACGTCATGCGCCATGTAGTTGAACAGCAGCCGCGGCTTCACGCGCGGGTCGCGGCTGGCCAGCTTGACAAAGCCGGTGCTGGGCGAGCGCATCGAGCCCACATGGCACTGGAAGCCGTGCGACTGCACCGGGTTGCTGCCGTCGTAGTTCATCGCCAGCGGGATGAAGTGGTACTGCAGGTTGGGCCAGGCAAAGTCATCGCTGCTGCGGATAAAGCCGCCCGCCTCGAAGTGGTTGGATGCCGCGGTGCCGGTGCCGCGCAGGTACCATTCGATGCCGATCGCGGGCTTGTTCCACCACTTCAGCGCCGGGTACAGCGATACGGGCTTGGTGCATTCGTATTGCAGGTACATCTCGAGGTGGTCCTGCAGGTTCTCGCCGACGCCCTTCAGGTCTGCCACCGACTCGATGCCAAGTGCGCGCAGCTCGTCCGCATTGCCCACGCCGGAGCGCAGCAGCAGTTGCGGCGAGGCGATCGCGCCATTGCTGACGATCACTTCGCGGCGTGCGCGGGCTTCGCGCACATGGTCGCCCTGCATGTACGAGACGCCGATGGCGCGCTGACCCGAGAACAGGATGCGGTCCGCCAGCGCGCGCGTATGCACGGTCAGGTTGGGCCGGTCCTTGGCCTGGTCGAGATAGGCCAGCGAGGTGCTGCAGCGGCGCCCGCGCGCGGTGGTGGTGCGGTCCATCGGGCCGAAACCTTCCTGGCGATAGCCGTTCAGGTCCTCGGTCTGGCCATAGCCGGCCTGCTCGCCGGCCTTGATGAAGGCGTCGAACAGCGGGCTGATGTTGGCCTTGGGCGTGGTCACGTGCAGCGGGCCGTTGCCGCCGTGATAGTCGTTGGCGCCCTTGTCATAGGTTTCGGCCTTGCGGAAGTAGGGCAGGCAGTCGGCGTAGCTCCAGTTCTCCAGCGACCGGTTTTCGGCCCAGCCGTCGTAGTCCATCGCGTTGCCGCGGATATAGACCATGCCGTTGATCAGCGACGAACCGCCCAGCCCCTTGCCGCGGCCCTGCGTCATGCGCCGGTTGTTCATATGCGGCTCGGGCTCGGTCACATAGGCCCAGTTATAGGTCGTGCCCTGCAGCGGATACGCCAGCGCCGCCGGCATCTGCGTGCGCCAGTCCAGGCGCCAGTCGGGGCCGCCGGCTTCCAGCAGCAGCACCGAGACATCGGCATCCTCGGTCAGCCGCGCGGCCAGCACGCAGCCGGCCGAGCCAGCGCCGACGATGATGTAGTCGTACTCATGGATTGCCTGCATGGTGCAATCTCCTTGTTTGCGTGACGCCGGGCGTGGCGGCCCGGGGGCGGGCAGCAGGATTCCACTCGGCGCACGCGATTGCGAAGTCAGCTGCGCTCAGGCGCCAAACCAGCCCATCGCCTTGGGGGCCAGGTTGATATAGCTGTGCTTGAGTTCGGTGTACTCGTCCAGGCCGACGCGGGCCAGCTCGCGGCCGATGCCGCTCGCCTTGTAGCCGCCCCACGGCGCTTCCGGGAAGTACGGGTGGTAGTCGTTGACCCACACCGTGCCGAAGCGCAGCCCGCGCGACATCCGGTTGGCCTTGTCCAGGTCGCGGGTCCAGACCGCGCCGGCCAGGCCGTACGGGGTGTCGTTGGCGGCACGCAGCACCTCTTCCTCGGATCGGAAGCGCTCGGCCGTGATCACCGGCCCGAAAATCTCCTCCTTCGCAATCTTCATGTCGGCCGTCACGTCCGCCAGCAGCGTCGGTTCCAGCCAGTAGCCCTTCTTGAAGACATCGCCAGCCGGCCGCTTGCCGCCGTGGACCAGGCGCGCACCCTCGGCGATGCCGGCCTGCACCATGCCCAGGATCTTCTCGTGCTGTTGCGCCGACTGCACCGGGCCCATCTGGGTCTCGCCGTGGAAGCCATTGCCGATCACGATGCGCGGCAGGCGCTCGGCCAGCCGGCTGATGAATGCATCATAGATGCTGTCCTCGATCATCAGGCGCGAGCCGGCGGAGCAGACCTGCCCGGCGTGGAAAAACGCGGCGTTGAGCGCGTAATCCACCGCTGCGTCCAGGTCGGCATCGGCAAAGACGATGTTCGGGTTCTTGCCGCCCAGCTCCAGGCCGATGCGCTTGAAGTTGCCGGTGGCGGCCTTCATGATGCTTTCGCCGGCATAGGCGCCGCCGGTGAACGAGACCAGGTCCACGTCCAGGCTTTCGGCCAGCTCGGCGCCGACTTCGGCGCCGCCGGTCACCAGGTTGAACACACCGGGCGGCAGGTCCAGCTCGGCCACCAGTTGCGTGAAGTGGTGCGTGGTCAGCGGCGTCAGGTTGCTGGGCTTGATCACCACGGTATTGCCGGCGCCCAGCGCGGGCGCGATCTTCCACGCGGCCTGCAGCAGCGGGTAGTTCCACGGCGTGATCAGGCCGCACACGCCGACCGGCTCGCGCAGGGTGCGGCTGATCACATGGTGCGGCGCTTCGTTGACCGCGCCCGACTCGGATGCAACCAGCCCCGCGAAGTAGCGGAAGGTGGCGGCGATATCGCCCATGTCGGTGCGGCTCTCGGTCAGCGTCTTGCCGGTGTTGAGCGACTCCAGGTGGGCGAGCTTCTCGGCATCGCGGTCGATCAGTTCGGCGATCTTGTTCAGCAGCCTGGCGCGGTCACGGATCGTCGTCTGGCGCCACGGGCCGTCGAAGGCCTTGCGCGCAGCGGCGATGGCCAGGCGCGCGTCGGCGCGGGTGGCTTCGGCGGCCTGGGCGATCACGGACTCGTCGGCCGGGCTCAGGATGGCGCGCGTGCCTTGGTCGATGGGCGACTGCCACTGGCCGTCGATATAGAGCTGGGTCTGGATCATTGCTGCGGTTCCGGTTCGGTGGTTCGTTTCAGGCGGCCAGGGCGTCGAGCACCATCTGCTGGAAGTGCTGCACGCCGTGCTCGCCAATGGCGGAGGTCTTGTCGTCGGTGACCAGCAGCGGCCCCTGCCCGTTGCGGTAGCCGCGCGACTTCAGGCCGCGCTGCACCGATTCGACGATGCTCAGGTCTTCGGGCTTGAGCACGTTCTTGTAGTACTCGATCAGCTGCTCCTGCTCGGCCGTGGGCGTGCTGTCGCGGAAGTAGAACTCGAAGTGCTGGATGGTGGTGTCGGCATCCACCGGGAACATGTAGAACACGCCGTAGTTGCCATCGCCCGGCAGCACGTTCAGCGTCACGTTGGGCCACAGCCAGTAGGCGGCGAAGTCGGTGTTGGGGGCGTCGCTGTCATAGGTGAAGGCGTCGCTGCCCGAGCGCGTCTGGCCGACCTGGCTGGTGTAGAGGCCGCGCACTTCGTGCTTGTAGGTCTCCATCTTGATCGACTCCACCAGCGCCGGGTGCGCGGTCTGGCAGTGCAGGCATTCCAGGTAGTTGTCGACCACCACCTTCCAGTTGGCCTTCATCTCGTAGCTGAGCTTGTGCGCCGGCACCAGCTTGTCGACATCCGGGCAGCGCGCGCGGATCTCGTCGTTGAGGCTGCCTGCCAGCTCGGCCAGCGGCTTCGCGTCCATGTCCAGGTTGACGAAGACCAGGCCGCAGAACTCTTCCACGCGCACCGGCGTCAGGCCCGCGTTGTCCTTGCAGAAGCCCGGCACGTTCTCGGCGTTGCGCACGTGGATCAGCTTGCCGTCCAGGCCGAACGACCAGGCGTGGTACGGGCAGGTGATCACGTTCTTGGCCTTGCCCGCGCCATCCGCAAACAGCTCGTGGGCGCGGTGCGGGCAGACGTTGTAGAACGCGCGCAGCACGCCGTCGCGGCCGCGCACCACGAACACGTTCTCGCCGGCCACCTTCACCGTGGCGTACTGGTTGTTCTCGGCCACCTGGCTCTTGTGCATCACGCACACCCAGCTGCGCGCGAAGATGGTCTTCTTCTCCTGCTCGAAGACTTCCTGCGAGGTGTAGTAGTGGGCCGGCAGCGTGTAGGCCAGCGGCGGGGTGGTGCCGCAGACGGGGGCGGTGGTCTCTTGCATGGGGTTGTCTCCTCGTTGGTCTCGGTGCTTTGTCTATTCACTAACAGTTAATTAAATTACTATTGGTGATGTGAGATGAAGTCTAGTGAGGAGCGCAGGGGTGCTGCAATTCAAAAAGTAGATTGATTTTACTAATTCGATTGGCTGTGACTATCAATTCGCGCGATTTGCGGTGATGGTGTAAGGTTCGAGTTACTCAATTCACCATCGGTTGAAAAAAAGCGGAGGGGATGCCCATGACGGAAGACACTTTTGCCACGCGCCTGAAGGGGGTGCTGGAAGGCAAAAGGATCATGCTCAAGCAGGTGGCAGAGGCGCTGTCGGTGTCGCCGTCGGCGGTGCACAAGTGGACCCGCGGCGGCGAGATCGAATACGAGCGGCTGCTCGCGCTGGCGCGCTTCCTGGGCGTCAACTGGCTGTGGCTGCGCTACGGCGAGCAGGCTATCGCCGATCTGGAGGCCAGCACTGCCTCTGACCCGCACATCAAGGAACTGCGCCAGAAGCACCTGGCGGAGATCATGGAGAGCGAGGCGCGCATGAAGTTCGCGCAGGAGGTCTCGGGCATCGTCACCTGGGAATGGAACGTGCTGACCGATGGCCTGACCTACTCGTCCAACGACGTCACGCTGTTCGGCCGCCACATCCGCAACATGGACGACTTCTGGGCCTGCGTGCATCCGGCCGACGTTGCGCGCCTGCGCGAGGTGCTGGCGCGCACGCTGGGCGCGCAGGAGATGCATGAGTGGGAGTTCCGCGTCGTGCACGGCGACACCACGCGCTGGATCTCGTCGCGGGCCACGCTGGTGCGCGACTTCGACCAGCGCCCGGTCAAGATGATCGGCGTCAGCCTGGACATCACCGAGCGGCGCCGCGCCGAGGCCGCGCTGCGCCAGAACGAGGCGCTGCTGGCCAAGGCGCAGGAGATTGCCCACCTGGGCGGCTGGTACTGGAATATCCAGACCGACGACTGCGCCTGGACCGACGAGGCCTACCGCATCTTCGGCTGGGCCCCGCAGGCGTTCAAGGTGACCATGGAGCGCTACCTGGCGTCGATCGTCGAGGAGGACCGCGCGCGCGTGCAGGCCGCCATCCGCGCGGCCATCGTCGACAAGGCGCCGTACAGTGTCAACTACCGCATCCAGCTGCCCGACGGCAGCCATCGCGACATCCATGAGGAAGGCGAGGTCACGCTGGACGAGCACGGCAACGCCCTGACCATGGTCGGCGCCTCGCAGGATGTCACCGCGCCGGCAGCTCCGCCGGCAAGCGGCGGCGGCAAGACCCCGCGCAAGCGTGCGGCGGACAAGCCACGCGCACCAGCCTGACAGCGCCACAGGGCGGCATGCATTGCCGCCCTTTTTCATTGAGGCGGGCTTTCTGCGTCACGTGAAGGAATAAAACCGTTTGTTTCAGCGTAAACCTTAGTGGAACGTTTGTTTCATGTTCCGCTATGATGGCATCTCCATGGCGTCGGACCCCGCGCGCCTGTACAAGGAGGAGATCCATCATGTCCCTGGCCAAGCCAGCCATCCCGCAGTCCCCGGGCCACGCCGCCGTGTTGCCGGACGCCGCCGCCACCGCGTTCGCCAAGGTCACGCGCCGCATCGTGCCGTTTATCGTGCTGTGCTACTTCTTCAGCTACCTGGACCGGGTCAACGTGGGCTTCGCCAAGCTGCAGATGCAGCAGGCGCTGGGGCTGAGCGACGTGGTCTATGGCCTGGGCGCGGGCATCTTCTTCTGGGGCTACATGCTGTGCCAGGTGCCCAGCAGCCTGCTGATCTACCGCCTCGGCATGCGCCGCAGCATGGCGGCCATCATGATCCTGTGGGGGCTGGTATCCGCCGCGACCATGTTCGTGACCACGCCGATGGAGTTCTACGCCGCGCGCTTCCTGCTGGGCGTGACCGAGGCCGGCTTCTTCCCGGCGGCGGTGATGTACCTGAACAAGTGGTACCCCGCCGACCGGCAGTCGCGCATCATGTCGATCCTGTTCCTGGCGATGCCGCTGGGCATGGTGCTGGGCGGCCCGATCTCCGGCGCGCTGATGTCGGCCACGCATGACCTGCATGGGCTGCAAGGCTGGCAGTGGATGTTCCTGATCGAGGCGCTGCCGGCCATCTTGCTGGGCCTGCTGCTGTTGCGCATGCTGCCCGAGTCGCCGGAGGCCGCGCCATGGCTCACGCCGGCCGAAGCGGGCGCCATCACGCGCACGCTGACCACCGAGAACGCGAAGAAGAACACCCGCTTTATCTCCGCGCTCAAGTCGCCGGTGCTGTGGATGCTGATGGCGATCTGCCTGCTGTTCAATATCGGCAATTACGGCCTGGTGTTCTGGCTGCCCACCATCATCCAGTCGACCGGGATGTCGTCGCCGCTTGAGATCGCCATGCTGACGGCGATCCCGTATGCGGTCGCCTGCGTGGCGATGAACGTCAATGCCGCGCACGCCGAGCGCACCGGCGAGCGCCGCCTGCACTCCGCGCTGCCGCTGCTGGTGGCAGCCGTCGGCATGTGGGCGAGCACGCTGTTCCCGCACAACACGGTGATGGCGATGGTGTTCCTGACCATCGGCATTTCCGGCCTGATGGCCACGCTGTCGATGTTCTGGGGCCTGCCGGGCCGCGTACTGGCCGGAACCGCCGCGGCTGGCGGCATTGCCATGATCAACAGCGCGGCCAGCCTGGCCGGCCTGATCGGCCCGGTGCTGATGGGCGGCATCAAGCAGAGCACCGGCAGCATCTCGCTGGGCGTGCTGGCGCTGGCCGGGCTGATGCTGGCCGCGGCCGTGCTGATCCTGGCGATTCCGCGCCAGCTGATGCAATCGCGGAGCTGAGGGATGGCGCAAGCAACCATGGCGCAAGCAAGCGACGACGATCCCGCCGGCCTGGTGGCGCAAGCCGCCGCGAGCCTGCAGGTGCCGGTGGCGCAGCAGGATTGCGAGCAGGCCGCCGCCCTGCTGGCCGGCATGGCGGCCATGGTGGCGGGCCTGCGCCAGGCGTTGGCGCAAGCGGAGGGGCAGCATGGCTGCTGACACGCTGACGGCCGCCGCCATGGCGGCGCAAGTGCGCAGCGGCGAGCGGCTTGCCCTCGATCTGGTGCAAGACGCCCTGCGGCGCGCCGAAGCCGCCGCGCCGCTCAATGCCTGCTCGGCGCTGCTGGCGGACAGCGCACTGGCGCAGGCCGCCGCGCTGGACCGGCTGCGTGCGCAGGGCCGGCCGCTGCCGCCGCTGGCGGGCGTGCCGTTCGTGGTGAAGAACCTGCTGGACGTGCGCGGCCACGCCACGCTGGCCGGCGCCGCGCCACGCGCGCAGGAGCCGCCGGCACTGCGCCACGCCGATACGGTCGAGGCGCTGGTCGCCGCGGGCGCGGTGCCCGTTGCGCTGGCGGCGATGGACGAATACGCGTGCGGCGCCACCGGCGAGAACGTGATCGGCGGTCCGGTGCGCAATCCGCTCGATCCGTCGCGCATCACCGGCGGCTCGTCGGCCGGCACCGCGGCGCTGGTGGCTGCCGGGGTGGTGCCGTTCGGGCTGGGATCGGATACCAATGGGTCGATCCGCGCCCCGGCTGCGTTCTGCGGCATCTGGGGGCTGCGCCCGACGACAGGGCGGTTGCCCCTGAGGGGATGCGTGCCGTATGCGCAGAGCCTGGATACGGTCGGCCCGATGGCCGGCAGCGCCGGTGACCTCGCGCTGGCTTATGCGGCCATGCTCGGCATGGACGCGCCTGCTGATCCGCAAGGCCGTGGTGTCGCGACGCTGCGCGTCGGCGTGCTCGGCCGCGGCTTCTCTGATTTTGCCGAGCCCTGGGTGCAGGCGGCAGTGCTGCGCGTGGCTTCGGCCTTTGGCGCGGTGCGCACTATCGACCTGCCCGACGCCGATTCGGCGCGCGACGCCGCCTCAGTGATCTCCGCTTACGAAGTCGGGCGCAACCACCAGGCCATGGGGTTCTCCGAGCGCCACGGCGGCCACAGCGCCTTCGTGCGCCAGCGCATCCTGGCCGGGCTCGCGATGCCGCGCGGCTGGTATGACACCGCGCGCCAGTACCAGTCGGCGTGGCGGCAGCGGCTGCTGGCGCTGTTCGATGACGTCGACCTGCTGCTGGCCCCTTCGACGCCCTATGCGGCCACGCCGATCGGTGCCGACACCGTCAACGGCGCCGGCCGCATCTACCGCCCGCGTGCCGATGCCGGGCACCTGACGCGCCCGTTGTCGCTGGCGGGCCTGCCAGTGGTGGCCGCGCCTTGTGCGGGCGAGGGCTTGCCCGCAGGCATCCAGATCGTGGCGGCGCCCTGGCTGGAGAGCCAGGCACTGGCGGCGGCGCGCTTCCTTGAGGCGCAGGGGCTGTGCCGCAGCGCGGCGCCCCGATGGCTGTAACGACTGTTTCATGGAGTTCGGGCCGTTACGGCAAGGGCTGTCGTGCCGGCGCCGCATCACGCTTGTTTCATTTTTGCTTAATAAGAAACAAATGTTGCATTGACTCGGGCCATGCCCCTATACTGCAAACGCGTAGTCGGGTCCAACCCAGGTACTGAACGGGATATCGAGATGCAAGAGCAAAGGCAGCAGCAAAAGCGACGGTTCATGGCCACCCTGTTGTGGCTGGGCGCGGCGGGCCTGGCTGGCCCGGCTATGGCCGACAGCTATCCGTCGCGCCCGATCCGCCTGGTGGTGCCGTCAGCCGCCGGCGGCAGTCCTGACGTGCTGATGCGCGCATTGGGCGCCGAAGTCGGCAAGTCGCTGGGCCAGTCGTTCGTGATCGACAACAAGCCCGGCGCCTCGGGCGTGATCGGCATCTCCGAACTGGAGCGCGCCGCGCCTGACGGCTACACGCTGGGCTATGCCAACAACGTGACGCTGTCGATCAACAAGAGCACCTTCCGCAAGCTGCCGTACCGGCCCGATGCCTTCGTGCCGGTGGTGCTGCTGTTCAAGGTGCCGAACGTGATCGCGGTCAAGCCGGAGATGCTGGTGAAGACCTTTGCCGAGCTGGTGGCCTACGTCAAGGCCAACCCGGACAAGGTCACCTATGCCTCGCCGGGGCAAGGCACGTCCGGCCACCTGACCGGCCAGCTGCTCGCGGACAAGGCGGGGCTGGCCTGGACGCACGTCGGCTACAAGGGCAGCCCGCAGGCCGCCACCGATGTGATGGGCGGCCAGGTCAATGTGCTGATCGACAACATGCCGACCATCCTGCCGCTGATCAAGGCCGGCAAGCTCAAGCCGCTGGCGGTGACCAGCCTGGCGCGCTCGCCGCTGCTGCCGGCGCTGCCCACCATCGCGGAGTCCGGCGTGCCGGGTTTCGAAGGGGTGGCCTGGGGTGGCCTGGTCGCGCCGCAAGGCACGCCCGCCGGGGTGGTGGGCAAGCTCAACGGCGCCTTCAACCGCGCGCTGGCGGATCCGGCCATCAAGGACAAGTTCGCCGCGCTGGGCGCCGAGACGGTCGGCGGCACGCCGCAGGCACTGGCCGGCTATGCCGCGCGTGAAACCGACAAATGGGCGGCCGTGGTCAGGCAGGCCGGCATCACGCCGCAGTAAGGCCCGCCAACGAGACAAGGATTGACGATGGCATCGCAACCAGCCGCGCCCAGGCGCGCCGACCTGATCTTCCGCAACGCCACGGTCGTGGACGGCACGGGCGCAGCCCGCCGCGTGGCCGATGTGGCCGTCGCGGGCGACCGCATCGTCGCCGTAGGCGACTGCGCTGACATGACCGCGGAACATACCGTGGACGCAGCCGGCCGCGTGCTGGCACCGGGCTTTATCGACGCCCACACGCACGACGACGGCTACCTGCTGGTGCATCGGGACATGACGCCCAAGGTGTCGCAGGGCATCACCACCGTAGTCACCGGCAACTGCGGCATCAGCGTGGCCCCGCTGGTCAGCAGCGCGCCGCCGCAGCCGCTGGACCTGCTGGGGCCGCCAGCGCTGTTCCGCTTCGATACCTTCGCGCAGTGGCTCGACGCGCTGCGCGCGACGCCGGCCAATGTCAACGTGGTGCCGCTGCTCGGGCATTCGACGTTGCGCGTACGCGCGATGCCGGAGCTAAACCGGGCCGCCAATGCAGAAGAAATCGCTGCGATGCGCGACGAGGTCAGGCTGGCGATGGAGGCGGGCGCCTTCGGTGTCTCGACCGGCACGTTCTATCCGCCCGCGGCAGCCGCCACCGAAGCCGAGATCATCGCCGTGTGCGAGCCGGTCCGCACCCACGGCGGCGTCTATTCCACCCACCTGCGCGACGAGACAGACGACATCGTGCCGTCGATCGAAGAAGCGCTGCGCATCGGCCGCGCGCTCGACTGCCCGGTGGTGTTCTCCCACCACAAGGTCGCGGGCAAGCGCAACCACGGGCGTTCGGTCGAAACCCTCGGGCTGCTGGCTGAAGCCGCACGCTTGCAGCCGCTGTGCCTGGACTGCCATCCCTATCCCGCGACCTCGACCATGCTGCGGCTGGACCGCGTGCGCCAGTCCACGCGCACCATGATCACCTGGTCCACCGGCTACCCGGCCGCGGGCGGCCGCGACTTCCACGAGCTGATGCAGGAGCTTGGCCTGGACGAGGACGCGCTCTTGGCAAAGCTGCGCCCCGCGGCGGCGATCTACTTCATCATGGATGAGCGCGATGTCGAGCGCATTGCGCAGTTTCCGCTGACCATCTTCGGCTCCGACGGCCTGCCGTTCGACCCGCGCCCGCATCCGCGCCAGTGGGGCACCTTCCCGCGCATCCTGGCGCGCATGGTGCGCGAAGACCAGCTGATGACGCTGGAAACCGCGATCCACAAGATGTCCGGCTTGGCTGCGCAGCAATACGGGCTGGCGGACCGCGGCCGGATCGTGCCGGGCGCGTTTGCCGACCTGGTGCTGTTCGATGCGGACCTCGTGCAGGACCGTGCCACCTTTGAAGACCCGCTGCAACTAAGCACCGGCATCCACGGCGTCTGGGTCAACGGCGCCAGGGTCTGGGAACAGTCCACGCAGGCGGACAGCGAAGGCAGCGCACTGCCCGCGTTTTCCGGCCGCGTGCTGGAGCGCCGCCCGACCGACACCAATTCCGCTCTGCGCCGCTGACGCGCGGCACCACCACCACACCATCATGACCCACGTATTCCATCGCAATCCGCGCCAGAAGCTGTCCGTTGCCGTTGCCGGGCAGGGCATCGAACTGATCGACAGCGAAGGCCGGCGCTATCTCGACGCCTCCGGCGGCGCCGCCGTGTCATGCCTGGGGCACGGCCATCCGCGCGTGATCGAGGCGATCAAATCGCAGCTCGACACCATCGCCTACGCGCATACCTCGTTCTTCACCACCGAGGTGTCGGAGACCCTGGCTGACACGCTCGTGCAAGCGGCGCCGGGCGACCTGGACCATGTCTACTTCGTCTCGGGCGGCTCCGAAGCGGTGGAGTCGGCGCTGAAGCTGGCGCGCCAGTATTTCGTGGAAGTAGGGCAGCCCAGCCGCCGCCACTTCATCGCGCGCCGCCAGAGCTACCACGGCAACACCCTGGGCGCGCTGGCCATCGGCGGCAACGCCTGGCGGCGCGAGCCCTTCCTGCCGCTGCTGGTGCCGGCGCACCACGTGTCGCCGTGCTATGCCTACCGCGACCAGCAGGCCGGCGAGACCGACGCGCAGTACGCACAGCGCCTGGCCGACGAGCTGGAAGCGAAGATCCTGGAACTCGGCCCGGACACCGTGGCCGCCTTCGTCGCCGAAACCGTGGTGGGCGCCACCGCCGGCGCGGTGCCGCCGGTGGGCGACTACCTGAAGCGCATCCGCGCCGTGTGCGACAAGTACGGCGTGCTGCTGATCCTGGATGAAGTGATGTCAGGCATGGGCCGCACCGGCTACCTGTTCGCGTGCGAAGAGGATGGCGTGGTGCCCGATATCGTCACCATCGCCAAGGGCCTGGGCGCCGGCTACCAGCCGATCGGCGCGATGCTGTCGACGCGGCGGATCTACGACGCCATCGTCGGCGGCAGCGGCTTCTTCCAGCATGGCCACACCTATATCGGCCATGCGACTGCCTGCGCCGCGGCACTGGCGGTACAGCGGACCATTGCCGAAGACAAGCTGCTGGCCAACGTGCTGGCCCGCGGCGAGCAACTGCGCGCACAGCTGCGCGAGGCGCTGGGTGACCATCCCAACCTGGGTGATGTCCGTGGACGCGGCTTGTTCGTTGGCGTGGAGTTCGTGGCCGACCGCGACAGCAAGGCCACGCTCGATCCGGCGCTGAAGACGCATGCGCGGTTGAAATCCGCCGCGATGCAGAATGGCTTGCTGGTCTATCCGATGGGGGGCACGGTCGACGGCGTGCGCGGCGACCACGTGCTGTTCGCACCGCCGTTTATTTGCACGCCGCAGGATATTGACCGCATCGTCGAGCGCTTTGCGGCGGCGGTGCAGGCGGTGCTGCCGGCTTGCGTGACGGCTTGAATTGCTGAAGGCTCCTGCCTCCCGCGGGTTTGCTCCCCTCTCCCGCTTGCGGGAGAGGGGGGCACACAAGCGGTCAGCGGGCCATGGCCGCAGCTGCAGCGCTGCCCACATCAGCCGAACGCGGCAACCTGCCTGAATGCGCCATGCCCCGGCGCTTGTGCTGACGCCGGTTCCGCATCCAGCTTGAACTCGCCCACCACGCGCTGCAGCTCAGTGGCCTGGCCCGCCAGTTCGTGCGACGCACTGGCCGCCTGCTCCACCAGCGCCGCATTCTGCTGCGTCACGGTGTCCATCTGCGCCACCGCCTCGTTGACCTGCGCAATCCCGGCACTCTGCTGTTCAGAGGCCGCAGTGATCTCGCCCAGCAGCCCGGTCACGCTGGCCACTGCCTGAACGATCTCCTGCATGGTCTCGCCGGCCTGGCCCACTAGTGCCGAGCCGCTGTCCACCTGCTGCACCGAATCGTCGATCAGCTGCTTGATCTCCCGCGCCGCCGACGCACTGCGTTGCGCCAGCGTGCGCACCTCGCCCGCCACCACGGCGAAGCCGCGGCCCTGCTCGCCCGCGCGCGCGGCTTCCACCGCGGCGTTCAGCGCCAGGATATTGGTCTGGAAGGCAATGCCTTCGATCACTTCGATGATGTCCGTGACCTTGCGCGAGCTGGCGCTGATCGCCGACATGGTCTGCACCACGTTGCCCACCACTTCGCCACCGCGCGCGGCGATGCCCGATGCGGTTGCCGCCAGCCCGTTAGCGGCGCGCGCGCGTTCGGTGTTCTGCTGCACCATCGAGGTCAGCTCGCCCATGCTCGATGCGGTCTCTTCCAGCGCCGCCGCCTGTTCTTCCGTGCGCTGCGACAGGTCGGTATTGCCCGCGGCAATCTGGTGCGAAGCGGCGGTGATCGAATCGGTGGAGGCGCGGATGCGTGTCACCAGGTCGGTGAGCATGTCTTCCATCTCGCCCAGGCCCCCCAGCAGCCGCCCAAACTCGCCGCCCCGCTCGGTGTCGAACTCCTGGCTGAGGTCGCCTGCCGCCACGGTTTCGGCAATGTAGACGGCCTCGGACAACGGCGCCTCGATGCTGCGCGCCAGCGCCCAGACCGCGCCCACCGCCAGGCATATTCCACCCACGCCCAACGCGATCAGCAGTTGCCGCGCATCGGCCGCATCCTGCATCCGCGGCAAGGCCACCGCGATCCCGATCGCCATCAGCGACCACATGGCGCCAAACGCCGCGCCCAGGCGTACGCGAATCCCCAGGTTCTGCATGTCTCTCTCCCGTTTCCACCCCAGAAGTGCAGGCACCGGCGTGCCGGCTGCCTGTCTTGCCAATGTCTTCGCTGGCCAACTCTTACTTAACGGCGGGGACGCCGCAGTCTTTAGCGGCTTGCCGGACAGGCAAACCAACACCGCCGCTGGCGGTGCCGGGCGGCAGCAATATGTCGCGGCATCGACTTACAATTGCAATTGAGTTGCGTTAATATGGCGCCGGTCGACACAGCCAGCGCCTCCGTCAATGCGTAAGCATGCGAACATCGTTCGTCTCATCTGGGCCGTGCTCCTGCTCTTGTTAGTGCAGGCGTGGGCCGCGGTGACGCACGTGCATGCGGTACCGGGAACGCGGTTGGAGGCTGTCATGGCGAACACAACCGCAGGCGCAATCCCCGAGACGGCCGCCACGCCGGACACGTCCGACACGGACCGCGTGCCTGCCGATGGCACGACGGAATGCGATTGCCTGTGGTGCTCGCCCCGGTTGCATCTCTTCATCAGCGCCGCCATCGCGGCGCAATTGCTCTGCGTCTTCCTGCGCCTGCTGTCACGGGTACGGCAGGTCGATATCGCCGCGCCGACATGGCGTATCCGCTTCCTCTCTCCCCCTGCCTTGCGCGCGCCACCGGCGCTGGCCCGCGCCGCCGGCTAACCCCCGGCCGCATCCCTTCCCTTTACATCTGATTGCGCGCCCGCTGCGTCATGCCAGGCGGGTGGCATCCTCACGTCTGAATTTTGTACGGCAAGCCCGGTGCCCGTAGCGGATACCGCCGGGCTGCCGCGAGCTTTCATGAACAAGAACGAAAACACGGGTGCCGCGCGCCCGCTGGCGTGGACACTGCTCTCGCTCTCGTCGGGCGTCTTCAGCCAAGCCGCATTTGCCGAACGCCAGCATACGGTGCTGCCGGAAGTCAGCGTGGTGGCGACGCAGGACACCAGCCTGCAAGGCAAACGCAAGCTGGTGACCACGGACAGCACCGGCCTGCCGGCCGCGGTCTCGGTCGTCACCGCCGATGAATTGGGCACCATCAATATCGGCCGGGACATCTCCAACATGTTCCGTCGCGTACCTGGGGTGGTGGCCAACAACATCGACCAGGGCGACACGGGCAACGGCTTCCGCATGCGCGGCTTCTCCACCCAGGGCACGCACGGCGCCGACACCGCCGTTTATGTGGACGGGGTGCCGCAGAACATGCCGTCCAGCCAGGCCGGTGCCGGGCATGGGCCGGCGTTCCTGGAATGGCTGACCCCGGACATGATCGGCCAGATCGACGTCATCAAGGGGCCGGTGTCCGCCTTGTATGGCGACCAGAACCGGGCGGGTGCCGTGCCGATCAGCACGCAGTCGGGCGACGTGCCCTCCAGCATCGGCATCGGCTTCGACCGGTACAACGGCAAGCGCGCAACACTGGTCCTGTCAGGCAGCCATGCGATGCGGCCCGGGTCCGAGCCGATCCGGTCGCTGTTCGTGGCCGATATCTACCGCACCCATAGCTACCGGTACGACGGCAGCACCGACCGCGACAACTTCTTCTGGAAGCTGTCGGCCAGGATCGGCGATGGCGTCTACAGCCTGCGGCTCAACCACTATCGCTCCGAATCGACAGTCGCCGGCTACCTGCTGCTGGGCGACCTGCAATCCGGCAAGGTGGACCCGCGCTCCACGCAATACGGCCTGCCAGGCTTCGGCAGCGGCAAGCGTTCGATGTTCGCGCTGAATCGCGCCCCGGCGCATGGCGAGGACGGCTGGTATGCGACGTTGTACGGGGAAGCCTTCGAGCGCGAGCGTGGCATTGCCACCAGCAGCGTGCAGCACACCGTCGGGTCGGATGACCGGAATATCTTCGGTGGCCGGCTGGCCAACAACTTCACGTTCGGAGACCGGGCCGCGCTCATGGTCGGCGCGGAAGTGCGCCGCGACCGCGGCGACGCGCAGCGCCAGATCTGGGTGCGTGGCGTTCCCACTGCGAACTATATCAACGCGCAGCAGCTCGACCTGCTCACCTACGGCGTGTTCGTGCAGGGGCAGTTCAAGCCCGTCGAAGCGGTCAAGCTGACCGCGGGCCTGCGGCGCGACTGGTTCGACTACGACATCGTCAACCGCAAGCTGTCGGCAGCGAGCACCGACTACTTCTCGGGCGTCACCACGCCCAAGCTCGGCGCGGTCTGGTCGGTGCTGCCCCGGCTCGACCTGTTCGCCAACGTCGCGCAGGGTTTCCGTTCGCCCGCCGCGGAGCAGATCAGCAGCAGCGGGGCCACGGGCCCGCTGGGCGCGCCCGGCGGCACGATCTATGACGTGTCGCCGTCGAAGGTGAAATCCTACGACGTGGGCTTTACCGCGACGCCGGCCAACAACCTGACCGTGACCGCCGTAGCCTATTACACGCTGAATGAGGACGAGATCGTGGGGCAGCCGGACGGATCATTCAAGTCGGTCGGCGACACGACGCGCAAGGGATATGAGCTGGAGGCCCGCTGGCGGCCCATCCGCCCGGTGTCGGTCTACGCCAGCTACGGGCAGATCATCCAGGCCGAAGCGAACAACCCGCTGCCCAACACGGGGGCCAGGCTGTCGGTTCCCCGGCACCAGCTCAAGCTGGGCGCCGAGTACCGCCAGCGGCTGCAGGGCGCGCAACTGACGGTCAATGCCGATGCTTACCTGACTACCGGTATTCCCTATTACATGGGAACGCCGCAGACCCAGTTGCGCTTCATGCCAGCCTACACGCGCTTTGACCTGCGTGCGGTGCTCGACTGGAAGCAATACCAGTTGTCGCTGTTCGCGGTGCTGCAGCCGCACCGGTTCTCGACCGAGGCCGCGTATGGGTCCGCAGCGGGGCTGCTGGTAGCGCCGCAGCCGAAATGGCAAGCCGGCATGGCGGCACGCTATTTCTTCTGACGTATTCGACGGAGACACGACATGCTTGAAATTCGTGACCTGGTTGTCCATCGCGACGGGCGTCGCGTTGTGGACGGCCTGAATATTACCGTGCCGAAGGGCTGCGTCTACGCCTTGCTGGGCGGCAACGGCGCGGGCAAGACCACCACCATTGATGTGACGCTGGGGTTTCTCCCGCCGGCCGGTGGCACGGTGCTGGTCGACGAACTGTCGCCCGTTGCCGATCCGGCTGCGGTCAGGCGGCGCGTCGCCTACCTGCCTGAGAACGTCGCGCTGTATCCCTACTTGTCCGGCGCGGAAAACCTGGACTACTTCTGCTCGATTGCCGGCATCGGCCTGTCGCGTGCCGGGGCCACGGCGCTGCTGGACGGCGCGGGGCTGGCCCGCGACGCGCACGGCCGGCGCGTAGCGAAATACTCGAAGGGCATGCGCCAGAAGGTGGGCCTGGCCATTGCCCAGGCCAAATCCGCGTCATTGCTGTTGCTTGACGAGCCGACTTCGGGGCTGGATCCGGCCGCGGCCGATGACATGGCACGCCGTGTCCGGCAAGCGGCCGACGCGGGCATGGCGGTGCTGATGGCCACGCATGACCTGTTCAACGCCAGGCAGCTCGCCGACCGCATCGGCATCCTGCGTGCCGGCGTGCTGGTGGCCGAGTTCGACGCGGCCACCGTCGGCCACGAGGCACTGGCCTCAACCTACCTGGCCCATGCGCGCGCGCAGGGCGTTGCGCCATGATCAGGACCGTGGTTGTGAAGGAACTCAGGGCGATGGCCAGGGAGGGGCGCTTCGCAGCACTGCTTGTGATCGGCGCCGCGGTATTGGCCGTCGCCTTCCTGGCCTCGCTGCAGCGGCATGCCGCCGTCGCCAGCGAGGTGGCGCAGGTTGCCGCCGCGACGCGGCAGCAGTGGGACGACCAGGGTGACAAGCATCCGCATCGCGGCGCGCACTTCGGCCTGTACGTGTTCCGGCCGGCCTCCGCGCTGACGGTGATCGAGCCGGGGCTGGGCGACTATTTTGGCCAAGCGCTGTGGCTGGAGCCGCACCGGCGCAATGTGGCGCGCTTCGAGCCCGCGCAGGATGCGCTGCCATCCACCCGCTTCGGCGACCTGAGCGCCGGTTTCGTGTTCGCGGTGCTGTTGCCGCTGCTGGTGATCGCCGTCACTTTCGATGCCGTCAGCGGCGAGCGGCAGCGCGGCACACTGCGCATGATGCACGGTGCCGGCGTGGCGCCGGCCAGGCTCGTGGCCGGCAAATTCCTGGCGCTGGGCGCGGGTTTTGCCGTGTTTGCGCTGGCCGTGGCGCTGGCCCCGGTCATCGCGGCCAGCGCCGGCGGCACGCTGGATGGTGCGGTCTGGTGGCGGGCAGCGGGCCTCGGTGCCGGCTATCTGCTATACGCCGCGATCCTGGTGGGACTGGGCCTGGCGGTGTCGGCCTGGGTGGCCGACGACAGGAGCGCGTTGTTCGTGCTGGTGGGCCTGTGGCTGGCCTTTGTCTTCGTGATCCCGGGCATGGGCGCGGCGGTTGCGCGGCATGCCGTCCCGCTGCCGTCGGCGCAAGCGTTCTGGGCGGCAATCCAGCGCGACTACACCGAGGGACTGCCGGGCGACGGCAACCTGGCGGCCCGCACCGAACGCCATGACGCGGCGCTGCTGGCACGCTACGGCGTCACGCGCCTGGCGGACCTGCCGGTGGGCGCGGCGCCGCTGCGGCGGCTGGAGCGCGACGCCTACGCGGACCGGGTCCATGCGCTGCATTTCGATGCGCTGTGGCAGCGCTATGCGGCGCAGGAGAACGTGATGCGCGCCGCCGCGCTGCTGAGCCCCACGCTGGCGATCCGCAACTTCGCCATGAAGATGGCGGGAACGGATCTCTCGCACCAGCGCGACTACGAGGCCGCCGCGGAGCGCTATCGGCGCAGCGTCAACACGGCCATCGATGAATGGGATGCCAGCCATACGCGCGGCATGACTTCGTTCGATGCCAGGTACGCCGGCGCTGCGCTTTGGCGCGCGATCCGGCCCTTTGCCTACGCCATGCCGCCGGCGCGCTTCGCGCTGCGGGCAGCGTTGCCGGAGATCGCGATCATGTTCTGGTGGTGCGGGCTGGCCGCGGCCGGCCTGTTCTTCTCTCTTCGCAGGATACAGCCATGAACTCCATAAGACAGACCAGGCAGGCGCTTGCCGCGCAATGCCGCCGCTTCTGCGCGGCAGGCAGTGCCCGTTGGGCGCTGCTGCTGTTCGCTGCCGCCCTGTGCGCGTGCGCGCTGGCATCGGGTCTCGTTGCGCGCGCATGGCATGAAAAGCTGCAGCAACTGGAAGCAAACGGGCAGGCGGCGTTGCGCCTTGCCCAGGCCAAGGCATTGCCGGCATCGCCGGAGCAGGCCGCCATGGCGGCATTCCGGTTCGCCAGGTCGGAAGCCCCGGTGGCGCAGCTGCGGCCAGGTGGCGGGTTGGCGCTGGCGAGCAGCGTGCTGGACCTGCTGCCGCCGTCGATTCGCGTCACTGTCGAGAGCCGCCACACCGACGCGCGCAACGAGGAGCGGCTGGCCAACCCGCTGTTGCAGCGCTACGGCACCTTCGACCTGGCGACGGCGATCGCGCTGCTGGCGCCGCTCATGCTGGTGTGCCTGTGCGCAGGCATTGTCCAGGGTGAGCGCGAACATGGCACGTGGCGGATGTCGATGGCGCAGGGTGCGGCCGGCGGGCGTGTGCTGTTCGCCGTCATCGCGGTCCGGGCGGGCGCGGTTTGGCTGATTGCAGTGCTCGCTTCCACGCTGGCATTCCTGCTGGACCCCGCAGCAACGCTGTCGGCGTATCTCGCATGGCTGTTTTGCGTGACGGCGTTCATCGCGTTCTGGAGTGCGGCCAGCGGTGCGCTCAACCTGCTGCCCGGTTCCGGCGCCACGGCGGTGCTGGCCGGGCTTGGCCTGTGGGCCATCGCCACCTTCGGCACGCCTGCGATGGTCGCGGCGCTGGCGGATTGCACGATGCCGATGCCGTCACGGCTGGCGGCAATCGTCCAGGTTCGCGCGGCGCAGCAGAGCGCCGAAGCCAGGATGTCGGACCTGGTGGACGAGTGGTATCAGGCCAATCCGCAGTGGGCCCCGGCCACGGCACGACAGCACGCATGGCCGGTCAGCTTCATGCCGCGCTACCTCGACCAGGCAGCACGTATTCGGCCGGTCGTGTCCGCGTTCGACCAGGCGCGCGCGCTGCGTTTCGAGCAGGCGGAACGATGGGGCTGGCTGTCGCCGCCACTGTCGCTGCTGCTTGCTGCCGACCGGCTGGCAGGTAGCGACGCGCCGCGCTACGCCAGCTTCATGGCACGGGTAGACCGCTTCGAAGCGCAGTGGCGCGCCTTCTTCGTCCCACGCATCATGGGCTATCGTGGTGTGGCGATGGATGAATACCGGGATGCGCCGCGGTTCGAATGGGTTGAAGGAGAGCGCGGGGCGGTGGGGATTGGCGGGCTGCAGCAACTCGGACTGGCAGCGGCAATGCTGGGCTTGCTCTTTGTGTTCCGGGCGCGGTTGGCGCGCCCTTGAACGCATGGCGCCCGAGACCCGGCGGATGAGCCCAATCAGTCGCTTTGTACTTAAAGTTCATGGGGCAACAAGGAAGACGCCACACTGGCGGCCTGCCTTGCCCCGGACGAACGCCCCGGCCGTGGTATGTTCTGCCCGTCGCGCGGCCGACGAGGCCGCATCCCGCCCACCGGACCGCATGAACCAACCCATCGACACCGCCGACGACGATTTCGTCGACAACTACACCCCGGCCCTGCTGGCCCAGGCCAGCCAGCTGATCTCGGGGGAATTCCACGTGATCGTGCAAGCCAATGGTTTCACCATCTCAGACTGGCGCGTCCTGTCCACGCTGTCCGGCGGCAAGCCGATCAGCATCGGGGAGCTGGCGCAGATCTCGGTGACCAAGCAGCCCACCGTGACGCGCCTGCTCGACCGCATGGAGGCGCAGGGTTACGTCAAACGCATCCCGCACGAGACCGACCGGCGCATCACGCTGGTGCGCATCACGGCGCGCGGGCAGAAGCTGACCTCCACCCTGATCGCACAGGCCCGGGCCCACGAGGACCATGTGCTGGCGCCGCTCGGCAAGAAGAAGGCCGACGAGCTGCGCGCCACGCTGAAGCTGCTGATCCACCTGCACCGCCCTGCCAACTGAGGGCAGGGCCGCGCCTCAGGCCGGCCGGCGCATCTGGAACAGCGTCGATTTGCTGACCTCGTAGTAGTCGGCCGGACCGCCGCCGCGCAGGATGGGGCGGGCGGCGGCGGTGTCGTAGACCCCGTCGGGCAGGAAGGCCCGGTCGATATGCACGCCGACCACCTCGCCCAGCACCATCCAGGTATCGAGCATGGCGCCGTCGGCCCGGTTCAGTTGCATGACTTTGGTTGCGCGGCACTCGAACGATACCGGGCTCTCCTGCACGCGCGGCGCCGACACCAGCCGCGACGGCACCGGCGTCAGGCCAGCCAGGCCAAACTCATCGACTTCCGACGCCACGCCCGCGCTGGTGGCGTTCATGCGCTCGGCCAGCGGGCGCGTCACCAGGTTCCAGACAAAGTCGCCGGTGTCCTCGACGTTGCGCACTGTGTCCTTGTAGCCGACGCTGGAAAACGCCACCACCGGCGGCGTGTAGTTGAAGACGTTGAAGAATGCGTAGGGCGCGAGGTTGGCGCGCCCGGCCTGGTCCACCGTCGAGATCCAGCCGATCGGGCGCGGACCGACAATGGCGGCCAGCGGATCGTGCCGCAGCCCGTGGCCGCGCGTGGGCTCGTAGAAGTGAATGTCGTTCATGTGCGTGGGCGAAACGTCGTCCCTGCACGGGCAGGGACGACCAAAGCGTGGGATGGCGCTCAGTATTTGCCGCTCAGCAGCTCACCGCAGCCGGCGACCTCGGCGCGCAGGTTCAGCTTGCGCAGCATCTGCCAGGTGGTGGCCACCGCCGCCGACACCGTCGGGATGCCCGATTCGTCCTGCACCTTCTGGATCGACGGCAGCGACTGCATCTGCACGCAGGCCGACAGCACGATGGCGTCGACGCCGGTGGTGTCGATGCGTTTGTAGATCTCCAGCAGGTTGGCCGGGTCCTGCGCGGCGACCTGCAGGTTGTCGGGGATCTCCAGCGCGGTGTAGTCCTTGACCTCGATGCCTTCGCTCTCGATGTAGTCGACCACCATCTTCGTCAGCGGCTTCATGTACGGGCACACCACCGAGACGCGCTTTGCGCCCATGGCGTGCAGGCCGTCGACCAGCGCGCCGGCGCTGGTCACCACCGGCGCGGGGTTGCCGTTGTCGACGGTGCGCTGCGTCAGGCGTGCCTCGGAGACGCGGTGATAGCCCTTGCCCATGCTCATGATGGCCACCAGGCAGGCGTAGCCCAGCACATCAACGCGCGCGTCGGACAGTTCGATGGCACAGCGGTCGCTGTCGCGGTCCATGGCCGCCAGCTCTTCCTTCACCACCTTCTTCATGCGCATGCGGCTGGAGTGGAAGGTGAAGCGCTCGGCGAAGTCCTTCTCGCGCTCGCGCAACATGGCGGGGATTTCCGTCTCCATGGTGGTATTGGAGGACGGCACGATCTGCCCGATGCGCAGCGGCTTCTGGGGCGTCAACAGGAAAGACATTTACTTGCTCTCGGAAAGGTCGAATGCGTTGAGTTCCGCTTCCTCGGCGTCGAGGTCGAAGGCCTGGCTGGCGCCGTCCAGGAACTGGGCGGGCTGCAGCGGTCGGCGGTCGACGCGCAGGTCGAAGATGTCGAAGCGGTTGTAGTGGCCGGTGATGTCGTGCATCTGGCGCGGCTGGATGCAGCGCGACAGATCGATGTCGGCGTAGACGATGCCTTCCGCGTCGATCAACGGCTCGCCGATCACGCGGCCGTCCGGCCCCAGGAAGCCGGAGAAGGCGCTGTTGCGGCGCGACAGCAGTTCGCGCGCCTTGGGGTTCAGCGGGCTCATGGCCTCGATGATTTCCTCCGACACGGTCGAGCACGACACCGCGGTGAACACCTTGCCCTCGAAGCAGTGGGCGGCGGCGCGCACCTTGATGGCCTCGGCCATGTCGTAGTCGGCCGGGGCCACCGGCAGCGCGATATAGCTGGCCACGTGCATCAGCTCGCCCTGCGACAGCAGCGAGAAGCGCGCCAGCGTGTTGGTGTTCTCGCCGCAGGCCAGCGAGCCGAGCGGGCCGACGCTGGTCTGGTGCACGCGCAGTGCCGAGGCGTCGCCATTGGCCCAGGTCAGCTTCTCGGCCCAGGTCGGCACCAGCTTGCGGTGGCGGCCCAGGATGCGGCCTTCGTCGCTGATGGTCACCAGCGTATTGAACAGGGTGCCGACGCCGGTGCGGCTGCGTTCGTTCACGCCGACGATCACGTTGATATGGTTGGCCTGCGCGGCCTGCGCGATCTTGCGGATCTCCGGGCCGGGGATCTCGATCGATGCCTTGACCAGCTTCTCGAACCAGGGGCTGGCGTCGACCGGGTTGGTCAGCCAGCTCCAGTACGGGTAGCCGGCCACGAACACTTCCGGAAAGGCGACCAGCTTCGCACCGTTGTCGGCGGCCTCCTTGATCAGGCGGCAGACCTTGTCGACCGTGGCGTCGGCATCGAGGAAGACGGGAGCCGCCTGGACGGCCGCAGCCTTGAACTTGGGCAGATTGAGCATATGTGTGCCTCGCTTGCAGCGGTCATCCCCGCTTGCGCGGGGATGACGGGATTTAGACAGCTACCACCGGGTGGCGCAGCTCGCCGATGCCTTCCGCCGTGGCTACCACGGTGTCGCCCGGCCACAGCCATTCCTGCGGGGTGCGGCCCGCGCCCACGCCGTCGGGCGTGCCGGTGGCGATGATGTCGCCGGGTTCCAGCGCCATGCCCTTGCTGATGTCCGCGATCAGCGCCGGCACCTTGAACAGCATGTGGCGGGTGTTGGAGCTCTGCTTGGTCACGCCGTTGACGGTCAGCGACAGGTCCAGCGTGTGCGGGTCGGGGATTTCGTCGGCGGTGACGATGACCGGGCCGAACGGGGCATAGGTGTCCTGGCCCTTGGAGTAGATCCACTGGCCGGCGCGGCGGCAGTCGCGCGCCGAGATGTCGATCATCACGCTGTAGCCGAACACGTAGTTGAGCGCGTCGGCTTCCTTCACGCCCTTGCCGCGCGTGCCGATGATGACGGCCAGCTCGACTTCCCAGTCCATCTGCTGGGTGATTTCCTTGTTGTGCTCGATGGCATCGCCCGGGCCGATCACGGTGGTGGGCGGCTTGGAGAAGATCACCGGCTCCTTCGGCAGCTCCTTCGAGGTGTCCAGGCTGCGGCTGGATTCGGCCACGTGCTCGACGTAGTTCAGGCCGATGCCCCAGATGTTCTTGCGCGGGCGCGGGATCGGCGCCAGCAGCTTGACGTTGGAAGCCGGCACGGCCACGCCGAACGGGAGCTTGCCGCGGTATTCGTTCAGCAGCGCGCTGGTCGAGCGGACTGCCTCGGGGCCCAGGTCGATGAACTCGAGCATGGTGGCGGGAATGCTCACGCCGACGGCGGCGCCGAAGCGGGCGAGGTCAACGACATTGCCGTCGACGATGGCGCCCAGGCGGGCGGCGGCAGCGACTTCAGCGCGATAGGTTACGAGACGCATGGTTTGATAACTCCGGGAAAGGCCGCATCCGGTGCGGCTGCAGAATATAAAAAAAGAAACGTACTGGCGGCGTTCAGAGGACCACCTGATGCCCGCCGTTCTCCGCCAGCGCCTGCTCGCGGTACAGCCCGAGCGAATGCATCACCGGCAGGTCGTTGAAGCAGAACAGCACGGCGTCATCGCTGGCCGACGCATTCGCGTGCTCATGGAAGGCCCACGACGGCACGCAGAATATGTCGCGCTCGGTCCAGTCGAAGCGCTGGCCGTTGATGACCGAGTAGCCACTGCCCTTGGCTACCTGGTAGATGAAGCTGCCGGTGTGGCGGTGGGCCCTGGTGGCTTCGCCCGGACGCAGCAGCTGCATGCTGGCGCCGATGGTCGGCATCACCGGGCCGCCGGTGACCGGATTGACGTAGTGCATCAGCACGCCATCGAACGGGCTGCCGTCGGTGACCTTGCTGTGGCGCACCAGCGCTTCGTAGGTCGGGGCCCATTCGTACTTGTAGAGCGGCGAATACGGCTTGGTCCAGTTGCCTTCGTGCGGGCGCAGGCCCTTGCCGCCCCAGATCGCCGGCATGTCGTCGACCGGGTGAGTCACAGCTTGCTGCAGGTCCGGGTGCACTGCGTAGAAGCCGGCCTCCATGGCGTTGACCAGCGGAATGTCCAGGCCATCCTGCCAGATGCAGGTGGTGCCTTCGGCCGCCACGCCATGCTCGTGCCAGGTGCCGTTGGGCGTGAGCACGAAGTCGTTGGCGTTCAGCGTCATCTTGTGGCCGTCGACAATGGTGTAGGCGCCGCTGCCTTCCATGATGAAGCGCAGCGCCGACGACGAGTGCGCGTGTGCCGAGGCGGCCTCGCCGGGATGCATCACCTGCAGGCCAGAATAGAGCCAGCCCACCGCTGCCGATACGTCCTGGCGGCCCGGGTTGTTCAGGTAGATCACGCGTCGGCCGGCCTTCTCCGGCGTCACCAGGTCGACCGAGCGCAGCACGTGATCACGCAGGTCGCGGTAGCGCCACAGCACCGGCACCGATTCTGACTTCGGCTGCCACGGCTCGATCTTGTTGGCCACGGTCCAGAGCGCACCCGTCTTGAGCGCATCGAGCTCCTTGTAGTAGGCGACCAGCTCGGGCGTGTCTTCCACGTCGGCGCGGCCGGCTACGTTCTCGCGGTAGGTGTCATACGAGGTATTCGACATCGTCTTCCTCTTTGGTCTGGTTTCTCCCTCTCCCGTGGACGAGAGAGGGGTGAGCCATCGTCAGGCCGCCGCGCGCTTGATGCTGCGCTCCAGCTGATCCTTGGCGAACAGGTACTGCTTGGGCCATTCCATGCGGCGGTAGCCCAGTTGCGCGGTCTCGCGCAGCAGCCAGGCCGGATCGGCCAGGTACGGGCGCGACAGCGCGCACAGGTCGGCGCGGCCCGAGGCGATGATCCCGTTGACGTGGTCGGCTTCGGTGATCGCGCCCACGGCGATGGTCGGCACGCCTGCCTCGTTGCGCACGCGGTCGGCGAACGGGGTCTGGAACATGCGGCCGTAGACCGGCTTCTGCGCCGGCGTGACTTCGCCGGAAGAGCAGTCGATCATGTCGGCACCGGCTTCCTTGAACAGGCGCGCCATGGCCACCGCGTCGTCGGCGCTGTTGCCGCCCTCGACCCAGTCAGTGGCGGAGATGCGCACCGACACCGGCTTGTCCTGCGGCCATGCCGCGCGCACCGCGCGCAGCACTTCCAGCGGGTAGGCCATGCGGTTTTCCAGCGAGCCGCCGTACTCGTCGCTGCGCTGGTTGGTCACGGGCGAGAGGAAGTTCGACAGCAGGTAGCCGTGGCCGGCCTGCAGCTCCAGCCAGTCAAAGCCGGCGGCGGCGGCACGCCGGGTGGCGGCGACGAAGTCATCGCGCACGCGGTCCATGTCTGCGCGGGTCATGGCGCGCGGCGTCTGCGAAACGCCAGGCAGGTACGGCAGCGCGGAAGCCGAGATCAGCGGCCAGTTGCCCTCGGCCAGCGGGTGGTCCATCTGCTCCCAGCCCAGCTGGGTCGAGCCGCGGCGGCCGGCGTGGCCGATCTGCACGCCGATGCGCGCGCTGGTGTGCTCATGCACGAAGCCGACGATGCCGGCGAATGCCGCCGCCTGCTGGTCATTCCACAGGCCCGGGCAACCCTCAGTGATGCGGCCGTCCGGCGACACCGCCGTCATTTCCACCATCACCAGGCCGGCACCGCCCAGTGCGCGGCTGCCCAGGTGCACCATGTGGAAATTGCCCGGCACGCCCATCTGGCACGAGTACATGGCGGTGGGCGACACCACCACGCGGTTCTTCAGTTCCACGCCGCGCACAGTGTACGGCGTCAGCATCGGCGGCACGGCGGCGGCATCCGTGCCGGCGCGTTCGGCCAGCCACGACTCGTAGCCTTCCAGCCAGGCCTTGTCGCGCACACGCAGGTTCTCGTGCGAAATGCGCTGCGAGCGGGTCAGCAGCGAGTAGGCGAACTGCTCGGGCTCCAGGTCTTCATAGCGCTTGACGTTCTCGAACCATTCGGTCGAATTGCGCGCGGCGTTCTGGATCTTGAGCACTTCCACCGAGCGCACGGCTTCGTAGTGCTTCAGCGCATCTTCCAGCGGGCCGTCGGTGTTGCGGAGGGTGCGCGCCAGCTCGATGGCATCTTCCAGCGCCAGCTTGGTGCCGGAGCCGATCGAGAAGTGCGCGGTGTGGGCGGCATCGCCCATCAGCACCACGGGCACCTTCTTCTCCAGGCCGCTGTCGTCGGCCAGGTTGTTCCAGTGCACCCACTTCTCGCAGATCACGCGCGGGAACTGGATCCAGATCGCCGAGCCGCGCAGGTGACCGGCGTTGCTGATCAGCGGATTGCCGTCCAGGTACGGGGCGAACAGCTTCTCGCAGTAGGCGATGCCCTCTTCCTGGCTCATCTGGTCGATGCCGGCGGCCTTCCAGGTTTCTTCCGGGGTCTCGACGATGAAGGTCGAGGTGCCGTCCTCGAAACGGTAGGCATGCGCCTGGAACCAGCCATGCTCGGTCGGCACGAAGATGAAGTTGAAGGCGTCGAACACCTTCTTCGTGCCCAGCCAGACAAAGCGGCAGTTGCGCGTGTCGATGTCGGGGCGGAAGGTGTCGGCATAGCGCTTGCGCACCACGCTGTTGAGGCCGTCGGACGCCAGCACCAGGTCGGCGTTGTACTTGCGCGCGATGGCCTGGTCGTCCTCGACGTAGTTCTCGAACACCAGTTCCACACCGACTTCCTCGCAGCGCGCCTGCAGGATGTTCAGCAGCTTCTTGCGGCCGATGCCGATAAAGCCGTGGCCGCCGCTGCGCACCGCGCGGCCCTTGAAGTGGACTTCGACATCGTCCCAGCGGTTGAACGCATCGCCGATGGTCTCGGCCGAGACCGGGTCGGCCTCGCGCAGGTTGTCCATGGTGGCGTCGGAGAACACCACGCCCCAGCCGAAGGTGTCATAGGGACGGTTGCGCTCCACCACCACGACCTTGTTGGCGGGGTCCTGGAGTTTCATCAACAGGCCGAAATACAGGCCGGCGGGGCCACCGCCGATACATACAATGCTCATGGCTGCTTCCAATCAGGTTACTACCGGAGGCTTTGGCACCCGCGCTGCGGGCACGTCGGCATTCAGGCGGTGATTTCGGGAAAAGGCCGGTCTGCGGGGGCAGGGCCGTGTTCGATGGCGGCGCGCAGGTCATCGGGCACCGGGATCGCCAGGTGCGTGTCCAGCGAAGTCATCACGATGGTCTGCGTGGCCGCCATGCGCAGATCGCCGTCTGCGCCGGTGCAGCGCCAGGCCAGCGTGATCGACTTGCCCCCCAGGCGCACCACATCCAACTCCAGCCAGACCTGGTCGCCAAAGCGGCTGATCGCCTTGAAGTCCACCTCCAGGTGCACGGTCGGCATGCCCAGCCGGCGCGCGCCGATCACGCCGTGGTAGCCGTCCGGCAACAGGGTGTCGACCCAGCGTTCGATGAGGTCGTTGAACAGCACGAAGTACTGCGGGTAGAAGACGATGCCGGCCGGATCGCATTCCGAGAAATGGATCTTGTGCTGGCGCCGGAAGGTGTGCGTAGTGCTCATGGTCTGCGGTTCCTGCTATGGGGGTGGCACGTGAAGGTCACGCCAGCGCGTGGCGGGCCAGGGCTTCCTTCAGCTTCTTGCCGTGCTCGTCGGCCAGCGCGGCTTCGCGCAACTCGCGCAGCGTGGCCGGGGCCAGGCGGGCACCCGCCCGCATCACGGCGTTCATCAGGGTCTGGTAGTTGGTCAGGCCGCGCACATGGGTGTCGCTGTAGCCTTTTACCAGCCGCTGGCACTGCACCACTTCCAGCGCCAGCGCGGGATTGAGGCGGGCGGCGGCCAGCACCTGGGCCAGCCAGCCTTCGATACGCTCGGTTTCCAGCGCATAGCGCAGCGTGCTGCGGCGGATGCCACGCAGGCGCGACACCGCCCACAGCATCAGGTAGCCGCGCAGTGAACTGGTGGTGACCACGCGGCCGGAGGTGGTGAAGCGGCGCACGAGACGGTGCACGAAATGCGGTTTCATCAGCCAGCGGCCGAGTCCGGCCGGCAGCGTCTCGCAGATCTCTTCCAGGCGCGGGTGCATGAACTCGTTGATCGCCAGCAGCTGTTTGTCGCCGGCGTGCACCTCGCCCCGCACGCGCGCGAAGCGCGAGTCGCGGGTCTTGAGGTCTGCCACGCGAATGGTGTCTTCGTACGACATCCACAGCGCCAGGTGGCGCGCGGTTTCGCGCAGCAGGGCGCTGTCGTCGTTGCCGACGGCCTGGCGCACTGCGGCCAGCCGATCCAGATACAGGCCGGCATAGGCCACGTCCTGGTAGTCGATCATGCGGCGCACGCCTTCGACCACGACTGGCCAGTTTTCGGCCGGTTGTTCGGCGCGTGCGCGCTGCAGCAACTGCGCAACCCTGGGATCCTGCGGCTTGAGTTCGCCCGGCGGCTTTGCGGCTTCCGCGGCGGGCGTCTCGGCGGCATCGGCTGTGGCGAACGCCGCGCCAAAAGCGCGCAGGCTGGGCTTCACGCCCACGCCGCCGCGCTCGATGGTGGCTTCGAACTGCGCGCGGCTGAACGGCAGTACGCCGGTGCCCGCCAGCGCGCCGAACAGCACGGCGCTGATGACGCTGCCGCTGGCTTCGGCGGCCTGTGCCATGTCAAAGCGTACAAAGCGTTTGGCGGCCTTGCCGGCATGGGCGATCAGCTCGTTGCTGTCGACCCGCCCGTCGCCCATCGCGGATTTCTCTGCGATGGAATACACGCGGTGGGTGGAAGACACCAGCGTGGTGCGCTCCGGCGTCACCAGTCCGCGCTGCACGGCGCGGCCGGCTTCCATCAGTTCGGAGGCAAGGACCACATCGACATCGCCGGGGGTGGGCATCAGCGCCAGCACCGGCTGGCGGCCGGCCTGCTCGGCCAGGTCGCGCGGGAACAGCTCGACGTAATAGATGGTGGCGCCGGTGCGCTGCGCCACGCCGGGCACCGACGTGGTCTGCGCGATATAGCCGTTGTGCTCGCCCAGATCCACGATCCAGTCGGCCAGCACGCCGCCGCCCTCGCCGCCCATGGCGAGGATGGCGACCTTGATCGGCTTGGCGCTGAGGTTATTGGGTGCGTTCACGATTGAACCTCTCGAAACTTGGTGTTCAGAATGCAAGGCGGGTGCGGCGCGCGGCATCGCGGCGCTGCAGGAAGCCGATCACGCCGTCGCGCAGGCGCTGGCGCAGCTTGTCGATGCGGGTCGGATTGGTGACGATCTGCGCGCGATAGAACGACGGGCACAGCACCGCTGCGTGCGAAACCTCGCCGCACAGGCCGCAGCCCACGCAGCTGTCCAGCACGGAGGCGACCGGATCGGTGCGCAGCGGGTCCGGGTTGGGCTTGATCGTCAGCGAAGGGCAGCCGGACAGCCGGATGCACGAGTGATCGCCGGTGCAGGTGTCCGAATCCACGCCAAAGCGCTCGCGCACCACGCGCTGGCCGTCGGCGATCGCCTTGCGGGTCTTCGGCTTCTCGCGGCGCTGCTTGTTCAGCATGCATTCGCTCTGCGCGATCAGCACCTTGGGGCCCTTGGCGCCGGTGGTCAGCGCTTCCTTGAGGGTGGCCTTCATCGCCTTGAGGTCATAGGTGCGGCGGATGGTGCGCACCCACTTGACGCCCACGCCCTTGACCGCGTCCTCGATGGCGTGGCCGGTGCTGCGGGTGTCGTTCAACGCGGTCGAGGACAGGATGTCCTGCCCGCCTGTCGCTGACGTGTAGCTGTTGTCGACCACGATGGTCAGGTTGTCGCTCTTGTTGAAGACCGCGTTGGCAATGCCGCTGGTCAGGCCGTTGTGCCAGAAGCCGCCGTCGCCCATCACGGAGATGGCGCGCTTGCCGCCGGGCGCGTTCAGCGCCGCGGCGCTGGCGCTGCCCAGGCCGTAGCCCATGGTGGTATTGCCCAGGTTGAACGGCGGCAGGATCGAGAACAGGTGGCAGCCGATGTCGGCGCTCACGTGGTGCTCGCCGATCTCGCGCTCGACCAGCTTCATCGCGGTGAAGATCGGGCGCTCCGGGCAGCCGGTGCAGAAGCCGGGCGGGCGCGCATGCACGCTTTCGTCGACCAGCTTCTGCGGTTCCAGCATCTCGGCGGCCACGGCATCCACCGTTGCGGCCGGGGCTTGCACAAGCGGGATCACCTTGCGGGCGGGCTTCGGTTCCGGCAGCGGTTCGATCTTGCCGTACTGCTCCAGGAAGGCGCGCAGGCCCTTGAGCACGGTCGCAGTGTTGTACTCGCCAGCCAGCGGCAGCAGGTCCTTGCCATGCAACGCCGCGGTGGCGCCGGCCATGCGCAGGATGTTGGCGGCGTTCTGCTCGATAAAGTTGGGCTGGCCTTCTTCCAGCACCAGCACTGCGCGCTTGCCCGCGCAGAAGCGTTCCCACTCCGAATCGATCAGCGGGTAGGCCACGTTCATCACGTACAGCGGGATCTTCGACTCGCCGAACACGTCGGCCAGGCCGAGCTGCTCCAGTGCGCGGATCAGCGTGTTGTAGCTGCCGCCCTGCACGGCGATACCGATGTCGTCCATCTCGCCCTGGAAGAACTCATTGAGCTGGCGTTCCTCGATGAACTTCACGGCGGCGGGCCAGCGCTGCTTGATCTTCTCGTGCTCGTGCACGAAGCTCGCCGGGGGCAGCACGATGCGGCTGAGGTCGCGCGTGGGGTTCTCGAGCGCGTCCTGGATGGAGAACTTCGAGCGGCGGTTGTCGGAGGCCACGAACTGGCCATGTACGTGGCACGAGCGCACGCGCAGCTGCAGCATCACCGGAGTATTTGACGCCTCGGACAAGTCGAAGCCGTCCTTCACCGCCTGTACGATGCACGGCAGGTTGGGGCGCGGATCGAGCAGCCACATCTGCGACTTCATCGCAAACGCGTGGCTGCGCTCCTGCATGATCGAGGAACCTTCGCCGTAGTCTTCGCCGACGATGATCAGCGCGCCGCCGGTGACGCCGCCCGAAGCCAGGTTGGCCAGCGCATCCGATGCCACGTTGGTGCCCACGGTAGCCTTGAACGTGACCGCGCCGCGCAGCGGGTAGTTGACCGAGGCGGCCAGCGACGCGGCCGCGGTGGCTTCGCTCGCGCTGTTCTCGAAGCGGATGCCATGCTCGGCAAGGATGTCCTGCGCATCGGCCAGCACGTCCATCAGGTGCGAGATCGGCGAGCCCTGGTAGCCGGCCACGTAGGAGACGCCGGATTCCAGCAGCGCCTTGGTGACCGCGAGGATGCCCTCGCCGCTGAATAACTCGCCGGAACCCAGGCGCAATTTCTTGACTTCTTCGGCAAAGGAACGCTCAGCCATGGCTTTTCTTCCTGACGCTCACGTTGGGGTGAGACGAATATAGTTTAGACAGCAACATTTCCATAATCATATATATGCACGGAGCTCAAGGTCACGGGGACGGCTTCCGTGGAAGCCGAAGTCCTTCCTCAGGCGATCTATGCGTTGCTTTGCTGGCCGACGCGGGCCACGACGACTGGTTGCCGTGCCGATGGCAGCAGCGCCACAGCCAGCGCAGCGGCAAGGCCGGCAATGGAGAACGTGATGAAGTTCCAGCCGAAACTCAGGCCTGAGCCGGCCACGTAACCGCCGACGAGCGGGCCGCTCATGGCGCCGATTCGCGCGAAGCTCAGGGCCCATCCTGTTGCCGCTGCCCGTGCGTGTGCCGGGTAGTAGCCGGCCAGATGGCCTGTAAGGATCAGGGATGCCGAGACGCTGCCCACGCCTGCCAGCGCGACCAGAAGGTAGTTGACGACAACGGAGTTGCGGAACATCAGCGCGCCGATGGCGAGAGCGCCGATCAGGTAAAAAACCGCGACGGTGCCACGTGCGCCTATCCTGTCGGCCGCGCTGCCCAGGAAAAGGCCGCCTACCGCGGAAGCAAGGCTGAAGATAACCAGGAAGGAAAGGCTGGAGCCGAGGTCGTAGCCATTCTTGCGCATGATGGTCGGCAACCACGTATTGAGGCCATAGACCAGCAGCAAGCCGAAGAACAGTGCGATCCAGAAGCACGCCGTCGCGCGCAGCTGCTTGCGGGCGAACATGCTCGACATCACGTCGCGCCAGGTGGCGCGGGTGGCGCCGTTGGCGGGCCGGGCCTCTGACGGCAGCCGGCCATGGCCAGTGCGATTGGCCAATGCCTGCGCTTCATCGATTCGCCCTTGCCCCACCAGGTACTCCAGCGACTCGGGGAGCAGCCACGCCATCACCGGTATCAACACCATGGGCACGGCACCCAGGCCAATCACGCCACGCCAGCCAAGGCTGGGCAACAGCCACATCGCAATGAGCGCGGCGCAAAGGATGCCCACCGAATACCCCGAGTACATCAGCCCATAGTTGAAGCTGCGGCGGTGCGGCGGCGAGTACTCGATGGTCAAGGCGGCGGCGACGGGAATGACGCCACCGAGGCCGAGCCCGCCGATGAAGCGCAAGACGCCGAAGATGGCCGGCGTCTGCGCATAGGACGCGCCCAGCATGGTCAGCGAGAACAGGGAAACACAGAGCAGCAGCATGCGGCGGCGCCCGATCATCTCGCTCAGCGTGCCGATCAGGAAGGCGCCAAAGAACATGCCGACCAGGGCATAGCTGCTGAGGGCACCGAGTTCCAGCGGCGTCAGGTTCCAGTTGCGGTCGTCGGCGAGTGCGGGCAATACCGCTCCCATGACGCCGACGTCATAGCCTTCAAAAAGAATCGCAAGGAAGCATACAAAAAGTACGGTATAGGTCGCGCGAGAATCGGGGCGCCAGGGCTGGGAGCTGCCAGCTGGGGTCATTGTCTGTCTCCTGATTGGTGGCGGATAGGGAACCGGAGAAGCCGCCAGGGAACCTGTTTCGCGCGATCGTCGCCACGCGTTCGTTGTCGTTCCACATAGTTTAGGCATAAACATATGATTGTGGAAATATTTTTTTTCGAGGCGACGAAGGTGGTCTTGCAGGCGCCTCGACGGGAGACGCCGAGGCCGCAACTAGAACTTGTGGCGCAGGCCCAGGCCGAAGGTGTTGCCCGGATTCAGGTCGGTCACCTTGTCATAGCGCCAGGCGGCGTAAAGGTCGGTGCGCTTGGAGAACGGGTAGTCGTAGGCCAGCGTGGTGGTGTCGCGGCGGGCCGAGCCCAGCGTCTCGTTGCCGCCCTGCCAGGTACGCACCCACGTTGCCATCAGCGAGCCCGGCCCCAGCGGGGCGCTCGCGCCCACCTGCATGGTGCGGTTGCGTTGCCGGCTCAGCGTGCTGAAGCTGTTGTCCGACTGCGCGTACTGGCCGAACAGCTTGACCACCTTGAAGTCGTAGGACACGCCCGCCAGGTAGGCCATCTGGTAGCTGGCGCCGCTGGCCGCGAATTCCGGCGCATTGACCCCCACGCGCTGCACCGCCAGCGTGGCGCCAAAGTTGCCGTTGAAGTAGGTGGCATTGCCGCCGTAGTTCTGCTTGCCCTGGTGTCCGGTGCTCTCGCCGGTCGAGTAGATCGCATTGAAGCGCAGCCCGCCGAAACCGGGGCTCTGGTACAGCACCGAGTTGTCCCAGGCGGTGTCGCCTGCGACCGAGTTGCCGACCGGCGAACCCGGCGGCGTGGTGTAGGCATGCAGGAACATCGGCGAGAACACGGCCGAATCCGCCAGCGGGTTGAACAGCAACATCGACACGAACCACGGCGTGGTGTTGCGGCCGAGCTTGATCGCGCCGAAACCTCCGTTCAGGCCAACATAGGCATTGCGCCCGAACATGACGTCGCCGTCGAAGCGGCCGACCTTGCCATTGTCGGTACGGAAAAAGCTCTCCAGCGTGAACTCGGCGTTCAGGCCGTTGCCCAGCGCTTCCTGCCCGCCAATGCCCCAGTAGGAGGTGGTCAGGCCGGAACTGTCGACGACCGCGGTGCTGTGGGCATCGCCACTGGCACGCACGGAGCCGGCAAAGGCGTCAATCGTGCCATAGAGCTGCACGGCGCTCTGGGCCTGCGCGGCGCCTGAGGCGAGGCTGCCGGCAGCCGCCACGGCGGCCAGCAGGATCCTGCGTTGGTGTTTCATTGTCTCCCTTCCTTTCTCATTTCTTGTGGACGTCTGCGGCTCTGTCAGGTGGCCGCGATCGCCAGTACCCGCAACGGACTGCCCGACCCGTTCTGGATCTTCAGCGGTGCCGCCACGATCAGCGTGCCGGTAGGCGGAAGCTGGTCCAGGTTCTTCAGGCATTGCAGGCCGTACTTGTTGGCGCCGTGCATCAGCGTGTGGCACGGGTAGGGCAGCGGCCAGGCGTAGGACTGGCCGGCATCGGTGTTGATGGTTTCGACGCCGAAGCCGTGGACGTTGCGTTCATGGATCAGCCACTCGACCGCTTTTTGCGTTGGCCCAGGCGTGTGAGCGCCGTCGTCGCGCAGCCCCAGGAACTCCGCCGGATCCGTCTTCTTGCTCCAATCGGTGCGCAGCAGCACCCAGGCGCCGGCGGGAATGCGGCCGTGTTCGGCTTCCCAACGCTGCAGGTGCGCAACCGTCAGAACCCAGTCGGGGTTCTCCGCCACTTCGGCGCTGGCATCGACCACTACCGCGGGGGCGATGAAGTTGGCCGGGTCGATGGTGTCCACGGTGTTGTTGGCGTGGTCCTTGCCCGAGATCCAGTGCACCGGCGCGTCGAAATGCGTGCCGGTATGCTCGCCGCAGGAGAAGTTGTTCCAGTACCAGCCCGGTCCCTTGTCGTCGTACTGGCTGATGCGTTCCATCTTGAACGCCCACACCTGCCCGAATTCGGGGGGCAGCACCAGCGCGGGGAAATCCGGCGACAGGGTCTGCGTCAGGTCGATGATCCTTGCCTTGCCGCCGGAAAGGTCCGCGGCAAGCTGTTGCACGGTGTTGCTCATGGGGTCTCCTTGTTGTGTACGCCGTATCAGGCCGACGCGTGCGCCAGCCGCGTGTACCGTCCCTGCCAGTAGAGCAGCGGCGCCGGGGCCTGTTCGGCCACGTGTACTGCCCGCACCCGGCCGATGATCAGGATGTGCCCGTGGCGCTCCAGCAGTTCCTCCGCCTCGCAATCCATGGCCACTACGGCATCGGCCAGCACCGGGGCGCCGTCGCGGGTGAGCTGGGTCCAGGCGTCGCTGCCGTAGCGCGCGGCGCCGGCCTCGCCGCCAAAGCCGGTGAAGCGCTGCGCGATCGCCTGCTGCTCCACGCGCAGCAGGTTCACGCCGAAGCGCCGCGTGCTCTGCAGCAGCCCGGCCGAAGAACTCGTCGCCTTCATCGACGCCACCACCATCGGCGGCTCGGCCGAGAACGACGACACCGAGGTTGCGGTGAAGCCGCTGCGTTCCTCGCCTTCGGCCACCGTCACCACGGTCACCGCGCCGGCGAAGCCGCGCATTGCCTGCTTGAACTGTTGCTGCAGCGCCGCCAACGGGTCGTGCTTACTGGCCGCCATTTTTCGACCCTCCGGGCTGGCGCAGGCCGCGTGCTTCCAGGATCGGCAGCACCGTGTCGCGGAAGTACGGGAACTCCTTCACGTAGTCGACGAACGACAGCGTGGTGCCCTTGAAGCCGGCTTCGGCCAGCGCGCAGATGCCATCGGCCACCTGCTCGGGCGTGCCCACCAGCGGGAAGCCGCCGTGGCCCGCCGCCATGCGGTCGCGGATCAGCGCCAGCAGGTCGTGCGGGAACGACTGCGCGTTGGCGAACTGCAGCGCCACCAGGTTGTCCACCGCGGCCCAGTCGGCGTTGTCCTGCGCAAAGTGGCGCAGGTAGTCGCGCGCTTCCTGCTCGGTCGGGCGGCACACCACGTGCGAGAAGGTCAGCACCTGCACCGGCTTGTCTGCCGCACGGGCCTTGGCTTTCAGCTCGCTCACTTCCACCTTGGAACGCGCCAGGTCGATCGCCGGCGTGAACAGGAAGTTGGCGTTCTGGATGGCGAAGTCGCGGCCTTCGCCGGAACCCGCGGCGTTCAGGATCGGCGGGCGCTCGCCGTGCCACGGCTTGGGCAGGCCGTAGATGCCCTTCAGGTGGAAGTTCTCGCCGTCATAGTTGAAGGCGCCGTCGCGCTCCCAGATCTGCTTGATGACGTCGAACCACTCCTGCGCATAGCTGTAGCGCTTGTCGTGGCCGGCGGCCAGCGGCAGGCCCAGGGCTTCGTACTCGGGGCGGTTCCAGCCCGCCACGATGTTCAGGCCCGCGCGCCCCTGGCCGATCTGGTCCAGCGTCGCGATCTGCTTGGCCACCACCGCCGGGTGGTTGGCCGCGGTGTGGATGGTGGCGAATACCGTCAGGTTCTTGGTCTGCGCCAGCAACCCGGCAGCCCACGTGATCGTTTCCAGCACCGAGCCATGGAAGTCGGTCTCGCCGCCGTAGCCGATCCAGCGCGCGATCGGCAGCATGAAGTCGATGCCGGCGTCGTCCAGCATCCGGGCCAGCTTCGCGTTGTTTTCCCACGAGTTGTCCCAGCGCTCGCCGATCTTGGTCACCGACATGCCACCCGAGCAATTGGTCGCAAACGTGCCCAGTACAAAGTCCTTCGTGTTCAGAATTTTTCTCATGCGTATCTCCCAGCCAAGTAGAATCCCTGAAGCAGGCGCCGCCTGCGGATAATGCGGCGCCCGTACTGCCCTGATAAACCCACGCACGCAACGTGCGTCGAGCTGACAATGCCCAAGACCCCGAGTAACTCCACGCCATCCGCGAAAATCGACCGCACTGCCGAGCAACATCGCTGGCACCTGGCGACGGATGATTTCAGCGTCGAGATCACCGACCTCGAATACGCCGTGATGCGGGCTTATCAGTCGTTCCTGCGGTGGCAGTCCGAATGCCTGGCGGCCGTGACCGGGATTACGCTGAGCGGGCAGGAAAATACCCTGCTGCACATCATCCGGATGCACGAGCGGCCCAAGACCATCAAGGACCTGCTGCACATGACCAATCGCCAGGACGTGCCCAACATGCAATATGAGTTGCGCAAGCTGCTCAAGGCCGAACTGGTCGACAAATACGGCAGCGCACGCACGGGCATTTACTACTTCGCCACGGACGAAGGCATAAGGGTGTGCGACGAATTTGCCCGCTTGCGGCGCGAGACACTGCTCGAGACCGCGCAAGGCGAATTCGGCCCTAAATCCGGCACCCTGAAGGCTGCCGGACAGCTGGAACAACTGGAAAAGGTCTACGAGATCGCTACGCGTGAAATCGCGACCTATCACCGCCGTCGCTAGAAGGAGTGGTTTTGGAAACTCATCGGGGGGCGCTGTCTCCTGATGGCGCGTGACGTGTCGCGCGCATCGAATAAATAATCAAATAAAAGATTTATTTGATGCAAATGTAGCGCACTGCCGCGGGCTTCGCCAAGGCTTTTTGCGTTAGGGGAAACACCAAGAGGGATGGCCCTGACGGCTCGCCGTCGTGGGGCTGTCTGGCCCGACGATTAGCCGAAGGCAGGAACTACCTGTTGAGGAAAGCTGCTGGAGGGGTCTTGTCGCAGTAATTTCGCGACCGGCGGAGCTGGAGCTGGCGGCGCTCGTTGCCCGATAGGGTGGGGGTGTGCGGGAGTGGCGGCATGCCCGCTGGCGTGCCGCCTGGTGCCCGTTTGCGCTCAGTCCACCTGCGCGCCCGATGCCTTCACGATGCGGGCCCACTTGTCCATGTCGGACGCCAGCATCTTGCCGAACTGCTGCGGCGTGCCCGTCAGGACTTCGGCGCCCTGTGCCGCCAGCTTGTCGCGCAGGGTCTTGTCCGCCAGGATTTCCTGCATGGCCTGGCCGAGCTTTTGGGTCACGTCCTTCGGCGTGCCCTTGACCGCGAACAGGCCGACCCAGAGGTCGCCGCTATAGCCGGGCACGGTTTCGCTGATCGCGGGAATGTCCGGCGCGAACGGCGAGCGCTTGGCGGAGCTGACGCCGAGCGCGCGCACCTTGCCCGCCTTGATATGGGCCAGCACCGACGGCAGGCTGGCGAAGGCCAGCGGCACCTGGTTGCCCAGCACATCGTTCAGCGCCGGCGCGACGCCCTTGTAGGGCACGTGTTCGAGCTTGATGCCGGCCATGCTGTTGAGCATCTCGCCCAGCAGGTGGTTCAGCGTGCCATTGCCGGCGGAGGCATAGCGGTAGTAGTCCGGCTTGGCCTTGGCCATCGCGATCAGCTCGGGCAGCGACTTGGCGGGGAAGGCGGGGTTGGCCACCAGCACATTCGGCACGCTCGCCACCGGGGCGATCGGCTCGAAATCCTTGACCGGGTCGAACGGGATGCTGCGGTACAGCGACGGATTGATGGCCTGCGTGCTGCTGATGGTCATCAGCAGCGTGTAGCCGTCCGGGGTGGCGCGGGCCGCTGCCTGGGTGCCGATATTGCCGCCGGCGCCCGGGCGGTTTTCCACCACCACCTGCTGGCCGAGCCGTTGCGACAGGGTCGCGGCGACCAGGCGCGCGACGATGTCATTGGTGCCGCCCGGCGCCTGCGGCACGATCATCTGGATGGGCTTGGACGGATAGGGATCGGCGGCGAGGGCCCTGGCGCTGAACAGCGGCAGGCAGGCGGCCAGGGCAGCGGCGGCTGCCAGGGCGCGGCGGGTGCGTTGCATGGTGTCTCCTGGAGTTGCGGGGCCGTGAATGCCGGCCCAGGCTGGTGGCAACTCTAGCCGACTGCCGCGCCGGCGTGAAATTCAATCGCCGACTATGGGCATAAGTTTTATTGATCGGCTGCAGGCGGCGGAATCAGCGGCTTGAGCGACCCGCCTGCCGCAATGCGCTCGGCCACCAGTTCACGCAGCACCTCCGCCACGGCCTCGGCCGCGCTGGTGCGCGGCAGCGCGCGTGGCCAGCACAGCGACAGCGTGCGGCGCAGTTCCGGCACGATCAGGCGTCGCGGCACTTCGCTGTCCGCGTCGGAAAGCGACGACGCGGGCAGGATGGTGCAGGCCAGGCCCTCGCGCGCGGTCGCCAGCAGGAAGGGCAGCGAATCCAGGTCGGCCACCACGTTCAGCGGCACGCCGGCCTGCGCGAAGGCAAGCTCGACCACTTCGCGCAGGCCCTGCGAGCCGCTTGGCAGCACGAGTGGCAGCTCGCCCAGTGCCTTGATCGCGACCGTAGCGCCTTCCGCACCGGCCTGCGCCCGAGGCTTCGCTTGCGCCTTTGCGCGCCCGCGCGTCACCGGAGGCGTCCCGACCAGGTATAGCGATTCGCTCGCCAGACGCTCCAGTTCCACCGCGCGCGACGGCACATCGCGGAACAGGATGGCGAAGTCCAGCCGGTTGTGGTCCAGCAGCTCCGAGATATAACCGCTCATGCTCTCGAACAGCTGCAGCCGGATTTGCGGATAGCGGGCGCGCACAGCGCGGATCAGCGGCATGCCGAATGCCGCTGCCGCCGTGGTGGGCAGGCCGATGGCAACCATGCCGGTAACATCCGTGCCGGCCACCCGGGCCTCGGCGCCTGCGATCTCCACCTGCCGCAGGATATTGCGGGCGTGGCGATAGAGCGTGCGGCCGGCTTCCGTGGGTTTGACGCCTTTGGCGCCGCGGTGGACCAGCGGCACGCCCAGCTCTTTTTCCAGTGCCGCCAACTGCTGGCTGAGTGCGGGCTGCGCCACGCAGACCACTTCGGCTGCCCGCGTCAGGCTGCCCTGGTCGACGATGGCGATGAAATAGCGCATGGCGCGCAGGTCCATGGCAGGCTCCGGGAGAATTCCAAAGTATTCATTTTACTTATGATCCCCCTCGGCAATCGGTATTTCCAAGGCGCGGCCCGGTCCGGTAGATTGCCGTCAGGACATTGCGCAAAACCGGATACCACCATGCCCCATCCCCTCGAAGGCATCACCGTCGTTTCCCTGGAGCAGGCGATCGCGGCCCCGTTCTGCACCCGCCAGCTGGCGGACCTGGGCGCGCGCATCATCAAGATCGAGCGGCCTGGCAGCGGCGACTTTGCCCGCGCCTACGACACGCGCGTGCGCGGCTTGTCTTCGCACTTCGTCTGGACCAACCGTTCCAAGGAGAGCCTGACGCTCGACGTCAAGCACGCAGCGGCCGGCCCCGTGCTGGCCGGACTGCTCGAACGCGCGGACGTGCTGGTGCAGAACCTCGCGCCCGGCGCGGCCACGCGCCTGGGCCTGGACTTCGACAGCCTGAGCGAAAAGTACCCGCGCCTGATCGTGTGCGATATCTCGGGCTATGGCAGCGACGGCCCGTGCCGCGACAAGAAGGCCTACGACCTGCTGGTCCAGAGCGAGTCCGGCTTTGTCTCCGTGACCGGCACGCCGGACGACGGCGTCAAGGCCGGTGCCTCGGTGGCCGATATTGCGGCCGGCATGTATGCCTATACCAATATCCTGGCCGCGCTGCTGGAACGCGGCAAGACCGGGCGCGGCAAGCGCATCGATATCTCGATGCTGGAATCGATGGTGGAGTGGATGGGCTTCCCGCTCTACTACGCCTTCGATGGCGCCGAGCCGCCGCCGCGCGCGGGCGCGGCACATGCCACCATCTATCCCTATGGCCCGTTTCCGACCGGCGATGGCAAGACCGTGATGCTGGGACTGCAGAACGAGCGCGAGTGGGTCGTGTTCTGCGAGGCGGTGCTGGGCGAACCCGATCTCGCCACGCATCCCGACTTTGCCAGCAACAGCCTGCGCAACCAGAACCGCGCGGCGCTGCGCGCGCGCATCGTCGACAGCTTCTCGGGCCTGACCGCGACGGAAGCGGTCGACCGGCTGGAGGCCGCCAGGATTGCCAATGCGCGGGTCAATACCATCGCTGACGTTTGGGACCACCCGCAACTGGCGGCGCGCCAGCGCTGGCGCCAGGTCGACACGCCGGTGGGTCCCGTGCCGGCGTTGCTGCCGCCGGGCATGACCGAGGCACGCATGGACCCGATTCCGTCGCTCGGCGCGAGCACCGATGCCATCCTGGCCGAGCTGGGCCAGACCGAGGCGCAGATTGCCGCGTTGCGCTCGGCCGGCGCAGTCTGAAAGGAGCCGCCATGCCGATCGCCAATCCGCGCAGCTACCTGTTTGTCCCGGCCTCGCGTCCGGAGCGCATCGCCAAGGCGATCGGCTCCGGTGCCGATGCCGTCATCGTCGATTTCGAGGATGCGGTCGCGCCCGCCGACAAGGGGCACGCACGCGACGGGCTTGGCGCCCCATGGGCGGGGCTTGGCGCGCAGGCAGCGGCGGCTGGCGTCGCCATGCTGGTGCGCATCAACGGCGCCGATACCGCGTACTACGAAGACGATCTCGCGTGGTGCCGCGCACAGGGTGTCGCCGACATCGTGCTGCCGAAGGCCGATCCGGCCGGCGTCCATGCGCTGGCTGCGGCATTGCCCGGTGTGCGCTGTTTCCCGCTGGTCGAGAACGCCGCCGGCTTTGCCGGTTTGCGCGAGCTGGCCCGTGCCGGCGGCGTGGTCCGGCTGCTGTTCGGCAGCATCGACCTGATGTTCGATCTCGACGTGCAGGACGACGGTGAAGCGTTGCACTACTTTCGCAGCCGGCTGGTGCTTCATTCCCGCGCGGCGGGTTTGCCCGCGCCCGTGGATGGCGTTTGCACCGCAATCGGCGATGACGCTGCACTTGCCGCGGAGACGCGCCGCGCCCGGGCCTTCGGCTTTGGCGCCAAGCTGCTGATCCACCCGGGCCAGGTCCGCGGCGTGCACGACGGCCTGGCGCCGTCGGCCGATGAACGGCACTGGGCCGGGCGCGTCATGGCCGCGGCCGCCGCTGCCGATGGCGCCGCGGTGGCGGTGGACGGCAAGATGGTGGACCGCCCAGTGCTGGAGCGCGCGCGCCAGATCTTGTCCGGCGCCTAGCCCACCTCCGTCAATCCAGCCGCTTGCCCGCAGTCTCCGGCATCATCGCCAGCCCGACCAGCGAAATCAGCCCGCAGCCGATCACATACAGCGCGGGCGCGCTGGCATTGCCGGTCAGTTCGATCAGCCAGGTGGCGATCAGCTGCGCGAAGCCGCCGAACACCAGCACGCCGATGCAATAGACCACCGACAGCCCGCTCGCGCGGATGCGGCGCGGGAACAGCTCGGTGATCAGCACCACGGACGGCACCACGTTCAGCACCAGCGGCAGGGCCAGCATCGCGACCACCGCCAGCAGCGTGCCGAGCGACGGCCGTGCGTTGAGCAGCAGGAAGGCGGGGTAGACCAGCACCAGCATCGCCACGCGCGACCACAGGATGGCGGGCTTGCGGCCGATGCGGTCGGACAGCCTGCCGGCATACGCGGACAGCGCTACCTGCACCAGTGCGGCGACGCAGCCGGCGGCCATGCTCAGCCCGAGCGGGATCTTCAGCACCGTCACCGCGTAGCTGGTCATGTAGTGCAGCACGATATAGGTGGCGGAGGTGCCGCCGATGGTCACCAGCACGCCGGCCACCACCACGCGGCCATGTCCGCGGAAGATTTCAGACAGGCCGGTGCGTTCATGGCCCGGCGCGCCGGAGGCCGGCGCTTCGGCGGTTTCTTCCAGGTGGCGGCGGATATAGAGGCCGAGCGGGATCACCAGGATGCCGATGGCGAACGGCACGCGCCAGCCCCAGCTTTGCAGGGCGTCAGGCGACAGCCCGTTGGTCAGCGACAGCCCGACCACCGCCCCCAGCAGCACGCTCACGCCCTGGCTGAACAGCTGCCAGCTGCCGTAGTAGCCGCGGGAATGGTCGTCGGCGTACTCCATCAGCAGCGCCGTGGAGGCCCCGACCTCGCCGCCCAGCGCAAAGCCCTGCAGCAGCCGCGCCAGCACGATCAGCAGCGGCGCGGCCAGGCCGGCCTGCGCATAGGTGGGCGTGACCACGAACAGCAGCGAGCCCAGCCCCATCAGCCACAGCGTCAGCGCCATGGCCGGCTTGCGCCCCACGCGGTCGGCATAGAGCCCGATCAGCAGGCCGCCAAGCGGGCGCGCGACAAAGCCCACGCCAAACGTGGCCAGCGACAGCATCAGCTGGCCGAAGCTGCCGGTCACGGGAAAGAACAGCTTGCCGATCAGCACCGCGAAGAAGCTGTAGACGGTGAAATCGTAGAACTCCAGGCCGTTGCCGATGGTGATGGCTGCGATCACGCGACGGCGCGGCGCGACGCGGCTGGCCGGGGGCGCGGCATAAGCGCCGTCCAGCGGCTGCGCGGGCAGGGAAGTGGACATTCGGTGTCTCCGTGGGTGGGGTGGCGCCGGCCTCGGGGCCGGTCATTGTCGATGGCGGGGCGTGGCTCAGCGCAGGTAGCGCTCGACCAGCTTGACCCAGTAGGTGGCCGCAAGCGGCAGGCAGGCGTCGTTGAAGTCGTAGCCCGGGTTGTGCACCATGCAGCCGCCCTCGCCATCGCCATTGCCGACGATCAGGTAGCAGCCCGGGCATGCCTCGAGCATGAAAGAGAAGTCCTCGCTGCCGGTCAGCGGCACCATGTTGCCGATCAGGCCGTCCTCGCCCAGCCATTCACGCGCGACCTCGCGCGCCATCCCGGTGGTGGCCGGGTCGTTGACCAGCACCGGGTAGCGGCGGTCGTAGTGGACCTCGGCGCTGGCGCCAAAGCTCTCGGCCTGAGCATGCGCCAGCGCGGTGATGCGCGCCTGCAGCAGGTCGCGCACCTCGGCCTTCAGTGCGCGCACCGACAGGCGCAGCTCGGCGCTCTCGGGGATCACGTTGGACGCCTTGCCGGCCTCGATCGCGCCGACGGTCACGATGGCCATGTCGAGCGGGTTCACGTTGCGTGCCACCACCGACTGCAAGGCCATCACCATCGACGCGCAGGCCACCACCGGATCGACCGCCCGGTGCGGCACCGCGCCATGGCCACCGCGCCCAGTGACGCGGATCGTGACGGTATCGGACGAGGCCATGAACGGCCCGCCCAGGAAGCCGAACTTGCCGGTCGGGTGGCCGGGCATGTTGTGCAGCGCGAACACCGCATCGCAGGGGAACAGGCGGAACAGGCCGTCCCGGATCATCTCGCGCGCGCCGCCCATGCCTTCCTCGGCCGGCTGGAAGATGACGTGCAGCGTGCCGCGGAAAGGCTTGTGTTCGGCCAGGTAGCGCGCCGCGGCCAGCAGCGTGGCGGTGTGGCCGTCATGGCCGCACGCATGCATCTTGCCGTCGATCTTGCTGGCATACGGCAGGCCCGTGGCTTCGCGGATCGGCAGCGCATCCATGTCGGCGCGCAGGCCGATGGCGCAGCCTTCGCCGTGACGCAGCGTGCCCACCACGCCGGTGCCGCCCAGGCCGCGATGCACGGCATAGCCCCAGGCCTGCAGGCACTCCGCCACCAGGTCGCTGGTGGCGAATTCCTCGAAGCCTAGCTCGGGATGGGCGTGGATGCGGTGGCGCAGGTCCACCATCTCGGCTTCGATGGCGCGGATGCCGGGCAGGACGGGATCGGGATGCATGGGGTCTCCGGAGGCTTTGTCGGGGATTGCGTGGACCGATCTTAGGCAGGGCCCGCGCGTGCCGATAGCCGCAATACTGTTATCCTGACAACCACTGGTTGTCACCATCCCGAACCGCCATGACGATGAAACTCCACCAGATCCAGGCGCTGGTCGCCGTTGCCGATGCCGGCAGCATCCGCGCCGCGGCCCGGCTGGTCGGGCTGTCGCAGGCGGCGGTCACCAAGGCGCTGCGCGAGCTGGAAAGCGAGGCGCGGCTGCCCTTGCTGTCGCGTACCGCCAGCGGCGTGGCGCTGACCGAGGCGGGGCAGCGCATGCTGGGCCACGCGCGGCTGGTGGTCGGGCAGCTCGCCCGCGCCAGTGAAGAACTGGCCACGCTGCGCGGCGAAGGGGTGGGGCGGCTGAGCATCAGCGTCACGCCCTGGGTCATGCTGACCTTCCTGCCGCGCGTGCTGCTGCGCTTTCGCGAACGCATGCCGGGCGTGCAGGTGGAGATCTTTGAAGGCCTGACCGCGGTGGCCTTGCCCCGCTTGCGCGAAGGCACGCTGGACTTCGCCGTGGGGCCGTTCACGGCGGCGATGTCCACGCAGGAATTCGAGTGCGAGCCGCTGCTTGCCTACACCTCGTGCGTGATCGCGCGGCGCGGGCACCCGTGCGCGGATGCGCGGTCGCTGCACGGACTGCTGGAGCAGGACTGGGTCGTCAACTACACCGCGGCCAGCTACGAGTCCTTTATGCGCAACCTGTTCTGGCAGCATGAAGCGCGTATCGACCCGGCGCGACTGCATTGCGCGCATTCCACCGCGCTGCTGCTGGAGCTGATCCGCAATGCAGGCATGATCAGCTATTGCCCGCGGCCGCTGCTGCTGACCGAGCCGATGCGCGGCTGGGTCCACGCCTTTGCGCTGGCCGAGCAGTTCGAGACCAGCCGGCTCGGCATCATCACGCGCCACAACGCGGTAGGCAGCCCCGCGGCGCAGTGCTTCACCGACTGCCTGCTGCAGGAAATCCGGCGCCGCGCGCGCTCGGCGGCGCAGAAGGACAGCGAGTTGTTCGACGAGCTGGAAGTCTTGTACTGACCGCCCAGGCTCGCGACTGTCTCCGGTAAAGCAAATCGGCCCCCATTGGGGCCGATCAGTCAGAGTGCGACGGGATCAGGCAGCTTCTTTCAGCTCCGCCAGCGAGCGCCGGCCGGCGACCAGTTGCTGCGCCACTTCGGCCACGCGGGCGCCCAGGTGCTCGGCGGTGCGCAGATCGGCCAGCGGCGGCGCCACCTCGGCGCTCACATCCGCATCGGACTGCGCGGCGGCGCCCAGGAAGAAGCCGTGGCGGTTCAGCGAGTCCTCGGTCGACTTGGAGTTGTTGTGGCCCGGGGGCAGGCCCAGGTTGACCCAGTGCATGCCGTGCTGCGCCGCGAAGATCGCGATCTGCTGCAGCGTGGCCAGCTTGTCGCCAGAGCGCGAGGCCGCGTTGGTGAAGCCGGCTGCGACCTTGTTGGCCCACTTGCCGCCCTTGGCAAAGACATTGCGCGAGGTGGCGTCCATAAAGCCCTTGAACTGAGCCGAGGCGCTGCCCATGTGGGTCGGCGCGCCGAAGATGATGGCGTCCACCTGCTCCAGCGTGTCCCAGTGCTGGTCGATGTCCTCGACCGGGATCAGCAGGCTTTCAGTGCCTGCGACATTGCCGGCGCCGCGCGCAACGGCCTGGGCCTGCTTGGCGGTGTGGCCGTAGCCGCTGTGGTAGACGATGGCGACGCGGGTTTGTGCGGTGGTCATGATGGCGGATCCCTTGGTAGTTGCGAAAATCTGAATACCGTTATGCTGCATCGCGTGATGGACTGGTGCGGTGCGGCGGGTGGTGAAAGCAGTGTAGGGAGCCGTAGGGTTGGTTGTGTGAGCGTCCATGCAATAAGTTGTTGAATTTTTCTGAACATCTGGAATTCGGTGCCGGCACCGTCTCCTCCGCGGGTTTTCCCCGCAGCCCTGCGCGTGGCAATAGTGCTGTGGACACGATAAAGTTGCGACACATTCACCTGTGCCCGGCGCCTCCACTCTCCGCGCCAGAACCCGCAACCGCTTCCGATCCCCATGAAACCAGGCGGCAGGCAGATTTTGGCGGTCCGGCAGCAGCGCCGTTCCGGTATCCCCCGCATCCCGTTCGCGAACCGCTCCGCGCTGGCGTTGGCCGCGCTGGTCCTGGCCAGCGCCGGCGCGCGTGCCGCCGACCCGCCCGGCACCGCAGTGGCCGCCGCCACCGCTGAAACCCTGCCCGACGTGGTGGTCAGCGCCACCCGCAGCGAACAGCGCCGCTTTGACGCACCGGCGGCGGTGGACAGCGTGCCGGTCGATCCGCTGCGCAGCGCCACGCCGCTGGTGAACCTGTCCGAGGTGCTGGCCGGCGTGCCGGGCGTGGCGGTGCGCGACCGGCAGAACTACTCGCAGGACCTGCAACTGGCGGTGCGTGGCTTTGGCACGCGCTCTACCTTCGGCGTGCGCGGCGTGCGCCTGTATGTCGACGGCATCCCGGCCACCATGCCGGACGGGCAGGGCCAGGCTTCCACTGCCGACCTTGCCAACGCCAGCCGCGTCGAGGTGCTGCGCGGCCCGTTTGCGCAGATGTATGGCAATGCGTCGGGCGGCGTGGTGCAGGTGTTCACCCCCGATCCGCCCAACGATGGCTTCAGCGGGCGCGCGTCGACGGGCTTCGGCTCGGATGGCCAGTGGCAGGCGGGCATCGCGCTGGCCGGCGGCAACGACCGGCTCGGCGGCTCGCTCGATGCCTGGACCTACCAGACCGACGGCTACCGCGACCACAGCGCGGCGCGCCGCTACCAGCTCAATGCCAAGGTGGTGGCGCAGCCGGCCAGCGGCACGCGCGTGACTGGCCAGTTCAACTATTTCAACCAGCCGCTGGCGCAGGACCCGCTGGGGCTCACGCGCGCGCAGGCCGATGCCAACCCGCGCCAGGCGGTGCCCGCCGCGACCCAGTTCGATACCGGCAAGAATGTCGAGCAGACCCAGGCCGGCGTGGTGGTGGACCACCAGCTGACCGGGACCGACAGCTTGTCGGCACGCCTGTACGGCGGCACGCGCAACCTGTACCAGCGTCTGGGCTTCAGCGGTGCCGCGCCGAATTCGGCCGGCGGCATCGTCGATGTGGACCGCAGCTACGGCGGCGCCGCGCTGTCATGGAGCCGGCGCACCACCACCGCCGCCGGACTGCCGCTGCTGTGGAGCGCCGGGCTGGAAGCCAACGGCATGCGCGACGGCCGCAACGGCTACGTCAACCAGAACGGCACGCAGGGCGCGCTGCGCCGCGACGAGACCAATACCGCGACCGACCTCGGCGCCTTTGCGCAGTTCGACTGGAGCTTCCACCCGGCCTGGCAACTGGTGGGCGGCGTGCGCGCCAGCCGGGTGCGGCTTGGCATTGACGACCACTTCATCAATGCGGCCAGCCCCGATGACAGTGGCAACGCGACCTACAGCAACGTCAGCCCCGTGCTTGGCGTGGTCTGGCACGCGCTCGATTCCCTCAACGTCTACGCCAACCTCGGCCGCGGCTTCGAGACACCGACGCTGACCGAAGTTGCCTACGGCCCCGGCGGCGTCGGCAGCAACCTGGGGCTGCAGGCCGCCACCAGCCGCCAGGGCGAGATCGGCATCAAGTGGCAGGCGGCGGGGCAGCGGCTGGAGGCGGCGCTGTTCGATGCCGACAGCCACGACGAAGTGGTGCCCCAATCGAACAACGCCGGGCGCACCGTCTACCAGAATGTCAGCGGCGTGCACCGGCGCGGCTTCGAACTGGGCTGGCGCGGCGGCTTCCGCGGTGAGGTGGGCACGCCGGGCAAGGGCGGCGGCAGCCGTATCGAGGCAGGACTGGCCTACACCTGGCTCGATGCTTACTTCGGCGACAGCTTCGTCAACGCGCAGGGCCAGACCGTGGCAGCCGGCAACCGCCTGCCCGGCACCGCGCGCCACAGCCTGGGCGCGGACCTGTCATGGCGGCCGGCAGCGCCGCTGACGCTGGGGGCCGAGATGCGCGTGGACAGCCGCGTCTACGCCGACGACCTCAATATGCAGGCCGCGCCAGGCTATGCGGTGTTCAACCTGCGCGCCGGCTATGAGTTCCGCATCGGCCCGACCCGGCTCTACGTCTTCGGCCGCATCGACAATCTCACCGACCGGCGCTATATCGGCTCGGTGATCGTCAACGAGGCCAACGGGCGGTATTTCGAACCCGCGCCCGGGCGGCGCTTCTTCCTGGGGCTGCGCGCTGCCCTTTGAGATGCGCCGGGTGGCGGTCAACCTGCGGATCAGGACACTATGCCGTCAGGCTGGCAAAGCTGTCCTGTATCCCTCAGAGCGGGCTAATGCCACTGGTTCCGGCACACCGTTGGTGTGCTCCCTCTCCCGCCCGCGCTCTCACCACCATCGACAACTCGTTCGCCAGCGACGCCCAGTACGACGCGGGGGCGCTGGCGGCACGCACTGACCGCGTAACTCCCATTGCAAGAGATCGTCAGGGGATCGCGGGAGACTCGCGCGCGCCGGCATGTCCGCTCATACCAGCCAACGAAAATCCCGCCTGAAAACTCAGATTTTTTAATTCTGATTTAAATGGATTGCATGCATTTTTAGGAAACGTCCGATATCCGGCTGGACTCCACTTCCATATAAAAGCGTATTGATGCGCATCAAGTGCGGGCGCAGCGATCGCCCCGCAAAATAGCTAGCCATTGGCTGCCTGTGGCAGTCACCAATCCATTCTCACGGAGCGTGTTTGCATGGGCAGCCGATCGCTTTCCTCTCGCACCGTCACCGTCAAGGGCAATGGCCTGCCTCAATTGATGGGCCAGCCCGCGTTGGTGTTCTCCAAGCTGTCTGGCACCGAGCGCCTGTGCGAACTGTTCGAATACGAGTTGGAACTGAAGACGCCGGACGACCGTCACGCGCTGTTCGGCCCGGCGGCGGACCTCGATACGACGGCGCTGCGCGGGCAGGAGCTGACCGTCACGATTCAGCTCGACGGCATGGGCACCGGAATGGCGGGCGGTGTCGGCGCGGGCACGCGAGAAATCACGGGCATGGTCACCGATGTGCGCGGCCCCATTGCAGTCGGTCACCAGATTGTCTACCGCCTCACCCTGCGCCCCTGGCTGTGGCTGGCGACACTGACCAAGGACTTCCGCATTTTCCAGCAGCAAAGCGCCGTCGAAATCCTCGACACGCTGCTCTCGGACTACACCTTCCCGGTCGAGCGGCGCCTGGACGTGGCGCGCTACCCCAAACGCGAATACCAGGTCCAGTACGGCGAGAGCGATTTCGAGTTCTTCCAGCGCCTCACCCAGGAGTGGGGAATATCGTGGCACGTCGAACATAACAAGGGCAAGCATCGGCTGGTGCTCACCGACGGCAATGGCGCCTTTGCCCCGTTTGCCAGCCCCGCCTACCACTCGATCCGCTGGGCACGCTCGTCCGACCGGATCGACGAGGAACACCTCCACGAGTTCGAGCTGCACGACCGGCTGGTGTCTGGCCGGTGGACCAGTTCCGACTACGATTTCGTCAAGACGCGGGCCGACTTGACGGTACGCGCTGCTGATCCACTCGACACCGCGCACGCCGGCCAGGAAATCTACGAGTTCCCCGGCGACCACAGCCAGCCGTCCACCGGCAACGACCCGTGGAAGGAAGGCGACCAGGTGGCCCGCCAGCGCATGGAAGCGCTGCGCCAGCATGGCAGCCGCGCCAGCGGGCGCGGGAACGTGCGCGCCATGGTGCCCGGCTGCACCTTCACGCTGGCGAACTTCATCCAGCCCAAGGCCAACCGCGAATACATCATCCTCGGCACGCACCTGCTGATCGAGGACGTACCGGAAGCGTCGGGCGGCAGCCAGCCGTGGCGCTGCGAGGTGGCCTTCACCGCCCAGCCGTCCAACGAACTGTTCCGCCCCGAGCGCACCCAGCCCAAGCCGCACACCCACGGCCCGCAGACCGCCACCGTGGTCGGTCCAGAGGGCCAGGAAACGTGGACCGATGAGTACGGGCGCATCCGTATTCAGCTGCACTGGGACCGGCAAGGCAAGCGCGACGCCAATAGCTCATGCTGGGTGCGGGTGGCTTCATCGTGGCAGGGCGAGCGCTTTGGCGGGGTGCACGTGCCGCGTATCGGCCAGGAAGTGGTGGTCGATCACCTGTATGGGGACCCGGATTGCCCTTTGGTCACCGGGAGCGTGCCCAACCAGTTGAACATGCCGCAGTGGCCGCTGCCCGAGTTCCACGCGCTGTCGGGCTTCGTCAGCAAGGAGGTGCGCGGCGAGCGGGCCAACACCTTCGTGCAGGACGCCAGCGAGGGCCAGATCCAGACCCAGCTGCAGAGCGACCACCAGACCTCGTGGCTGGGGCTGGGCTTTCTGACCCGCATCATTCGTGGCTCAGGCCGCAAGGACAAGCGTGGCGAGGGCTTCGAGCTACGCACCGAGGCCCAGGGGGTTGTCCGTGCCAACGGCATGCTGCTCACCACCGAGGCCCGCGCCAACGCCAGCGCCCACCACAAGGACATGGGCGAGACGGTGCAGCGCCTCACGGTGGCGCGCGACCAGCAGGAGACGCTGGCGGAACTGGCGCAGGAACACGACGCGCAAGAGAGCACCGACCAAGCCGAGGTCGCGAAGGTCATCAAGGCACAGAACGACGACATCCGGGGCAGCGGCGCCGCCAACCCCGAGGCTGGCAGCTTTCCCGAACTGGCCGCGCCGCACCTGGTGTTGGCGGGCCCTGCAGGAATCGAGGCCAGTACGGCGCGCTCGACGCACTTCGCCTCGGGCGAGCACCTGGCGCTCACCAGCGGCGGTCACACCAGCCTCGCCATCGGGCAGCGCCTGCTGGCGAGCGTGAGCCGGGGCGTGCGCATCTTCATCCAGAGCATGGGCTGGCGGCTGGTCGCCGCCGGTGGCGACATCGACCTGCGCGCGCTGCAGGACAGCATCAACCTGCTGGCGAAGCTGAACGTCACGGCCACGGCCAACCGCATCACGCTGTCGGCCAAGGAGGAACTGGTGGTGGCGGGCGGTGGCAGCGCCACCATCTACAACGCGGGCGGCATCACCCACAAGACGAGCGGCGCGTACACCATCCACGCGGCCAGCTATACCTTCACCAGTGCGCAGAAGTATGTCGCGCAGTTCCCCGAGCCGCCCAAGCCCGGCAAGGGCAACCTCGAACTGTTCAATCACTACGCCAACCGCTTGGGTATCGATGGTGGCGACTTCAGGGTCGAGGACGCGCTGGGCAAGGTCACCACCGGCAAGCTCGACACCAAGGGCTTCGCGGCGGTTAGCGGCATCGCACCGGGCCCGGCAAAGGTCAGCTTCGGCAAGGACCCTGCTGACACTTGGGCCGAGGGCAGCTACGTTGACAAGCCAACCTGGCCCAAAGTTGGCCCTGCGGACGCTGCAGCGGGATTGGCGTCCGTTGCCGGGGCCGTTGCAGGTCAGCTGCTGGCAGCCGTCGGGCAGTCTTCCCAGACGCTGCAGATGGCGCAGCAGTTCGCGAGCGCGGTCAAAGCCGGACCGGCTGGCCTGTGCGCTCTCGCCTTGTCCAGTGGATCCGCGTTGCTCGGCAAGGCCCTGCCGGCAGGGACACCGACACTGGCTTCCGCCGCACCCCATGGCACGCCCGCCTCGGTGCGCACGCCTGGCTTCGCCTGAGCGCCCCGACACAAGAACCATCTCTCCCCGGACCTGATCCCATGACTGGACCGACATCCGAAGCAAAGCGGCGCGAGCCGCAAACTGCCGTCGCGCCCCTGAACACCATCGCCATCGAGGACATCGGCAAGGGCGCCGCCAGGTTCGACGCCTGGCTGCAAGGCGCCAGCGGCGGGCTGGTGACGCTGGAGCGCATCAAGACGGTCGCCGGCAGCCTGCCGGTCGTGGGCAACATCATCGCCCTGGTCGATGCCTTGGGCGACGTGATCACGCTGGTACGCACCAAGTCGCAGGATTTCCTGGACTGGGTGAGCCTGGGCATCAACCTGATCGGCGTGCTGCCAATGCCGCCGAGCATGGCGGCGGCGCGCATGAGCCTGCGACCGACGCTGGCGTTGGTGCGCCAGGAACTGCGGCAGGCCGCCAAGGCAGCGCTGGGCGACGGCCTGATCGAGGTGCTGGTCGGCCATCTGAACGCCACCATCATCGGCGAGATCGATGACTTCGTGCAGAAAGCCGAGACCAAGCTCTCCACCATCCTGAATGATGCCGGCGAACTGGGCGAGAAAATGGTGCTGGAGGTCGCCGGCGGCCTGGAGAAGGTGGCGCTGGGCAATCTCAACGCTGCCGGCAATGCGCAAACAGCGGTCAGCCAGGCACGAGAAGGTGCCAGCCAACTCCTGCATGATCCCAAGAAGGCCATTGGCAACTTCTTGAGTGCCACCTGGAACGCCTACAAGGCAGCAGGCAAGGCGGTGGCGAACACCGCCGTGAAGCTTGGCATGCCAGAGGAGCTCCGGCAGCAGGTTGCGGCCAACGTGGGACAGCTGCGACGGATAGGGCCGGTATTGCGCGCGCAGATGACCAAGCTCGCCGGCCCCGCAGCGGCGCACAGTATCGGCTGGCTGCTGTCGATGCTGGCTCAGGCCGTGGCGCGCTGGCGCAAGAAGAAGGGCACGGGGCAGGCCGCCAACGTGAAACCGAAGCAGACCAGCGAGGCGCGCAAGACCGGGCAGCATGGGCAACTGGAGGCCACTAATCACCAAGTACCTGCCAAGGCCAGTGCTGGTCGCAAGAACTGTCCCGCGCCGGCAGGCAGCAAGCGCAGTATCAGCTTTGCGACCGGCGACGAGACACTCTCGCATACCGACTTTAGCCTGCCGGGACTGTTTCCAATCGAATGGGCGCGCACGTACCGCTCCAGCCTCGGTGCCTATGACGGCGGTGAACAGGGCGCGCGCTGGATCACGCCGTACACGACGCGCTTTGACGTGCTACGCAAGGACGGCCAGGAATCGCTGTGCTACCACGCCGCCGACGGACGCAGCCACGACTACCCGCTGCCGGCGGTGGGCAAGTTCCACCGCGACCCCATCGAGAACGTCACGCTGGTGCGGGTGTCCGAGCACGCGTTGACTTTGGCACGCGGCTTCGAGAGCCAGGAAGCCTACCAGCGCCATGGCCCGCACTTCCGCCTGATCGGCATTACGCTCAGAAGCGGCGCAGGTGTCGCGCTGCACTACGACCACCGCATTGACGGCGACACCGTGCTGTCGGACGTGATCGCTTATCAGGGCGAGACCGTGACGGCGCATGTCCGCATCCGTCTGGACGAGCATGGCCGCATTGCCGAGCTGTGGCAGATTGCCGAAGGCAACCTGGTACGCCAACTCAGCCGCTACCACTATGACGAGGCCGGCAACCTCGTGATGGCGCAAGACGAAAACGCCGTGCATTGGGACTACGCCTACCGCCGCCACCTGGTGACGCGCTATACCGACCGCACCGGGCGCGGCATGAACCTGCAATGGGACGGCGACGGCCCCAACGCCAGGGCTGTGCGCGAATGGGCCGACGACGGCAGTTTCGACACCCGCCTCGAATGGGACGAGAACATCCGCCTGACCTATGTGACGGATGCCCACGGCCACGAGACCTGGCACTACTACGACATCCTCGGCTACACCTACCGCATCAAGCACCCGGATGGCTTGTCGGAGTGGTTCTTCCGCGATGACGCCAAGAACGTGGTCAAGCATGTGCACACCGATGGCGCGGTCGATCGCTATGCCTACGACGAGCGCGGCAATCTGGTCGAACACATCCGCCCCGACGACAGCGTGGTGCACTACGCATGGGATGATAAGGACCAGCGCATCAAGATCCGCGACGCCGAGGGCGGGCTGTGGCTGCGCGATTACGATATCAAGGGCAACCTGACCGAGGAAATCGATCCGCTCGGGCACAAGACAGCATACGCCTACAACAAGTCGGGCTTGCCGGTGGAGATCACCGATGCCAAGGGCGGCAAGAAGCAGCTCGCCTACAACGCCACCGGACAGCTGGCCAGCTACACCGACTGCTCGGGCAAGACCAGCGCCTGGAAGTACGGCGAGCGCGGGGAACTGGTCAAGTTCACCGATGCGGCGGGCAATGCCACCCAGTACCACTACGAGGCCGGGCAGCTCGCCAGCGTTACCCATCCCGACCAGCGGGTGGAGCGCTTCGAGCGCGACGCCGAGGGGCGGCTGCTGGTGCACACCGATGCGCTGCACCGCCGCACCGCCTGGCGCTATAACGAGGTCGGCCTGATTGCCGAGCGCACCGACGCCGCCGGCCAGACGCTCGGCTACCGGTGGGACCGGCTGGGACGGCTGGCCACGCTCACCAACGAGAACAGCGCCAGCACCGAATTCCAGTACGATCCGGTGGGGCGCCTGCTGCGCGAGACCGGTTTCGACGGCAAGACGACTGAGTATAACTACGACCCGGCAACCGGCTTGCTGGATTGGACGGTGGACTCGGGCCAATTGATGACGGATTTCGTCTTTGACGCCATGGGTCGCCTCACGCGACGCCGTGCGGGGCTGATCGACGCCGACAACCGCGTGCCGCGTGTACTGACGGAGGCCTTCACCTATAACGGCAACGGGCGCCTGGTCCTGGCCGAAAACGCCGACAGCCGCCTGCAATGGTTCCACGAGGGTGGACCCACTCGGCCTGGTAGATATTAATTTGTTCCCCAGTAACGAGGCCATTCGAGGTTACGCGGATAAAGTTCCATCCAATCCAAGTACCTTTCAGGTCGGTGCACATGGGAATCCCGGCCTGATTGTTGATGAGCAAGGCAAAGTTGTCAGCGCCAAAGAGCTTGCCGCGATGATAAATAGGTCACCAAGCTATCAGGCCGGGAAAATCGTGGAGCTATTATCGTGTAATACCGGGAAAGGTAATTTTCCCTACGCTCAAGCGCTTGCAGATGAGCTAGGGGCAGATGTGCATGCGCCGGACCAATACATGTGGTACTACTCTGATGGCAGGACGGTTCCGATGGGAATGACCGCAGATGGAAAAATGGACCATGGGCAGCTTGGGACAGTCAGAATATTCAAGCCCGCGAAGAAATGAAGCTACTATTTCGTTTGTATTTTTTTTCGCTCTCATAAATCCTTCGAATGGAGCATGCATGACTGATGCTGGTAACGTACCGCCGGTTTCTGGCGGATCGACATATTTTCTCTCCGAAGAGCAGATCGCAACTCTTTCTGCGCAGGCAAGCGCAGGCGATTCGGCTTCAGCGTTTAGGCTTTATAAATTTTATATCTTCTCAAATTTCGATTCGAAAAAGGCAAATAGTTGGCTGGAAATTGCGGCAAGAAATGGAAATGCCGTTGCTCAGTACAATCTCGCAAAGATTTTGCAGCAGGAGAATAAATATGCCGAGGCCCTGTGCTGGGCTCACGCAGCAGATTCGAATGGGGAGTCCGGTGCCAGTCAACTTGCGGACGAACTTGAACGGCAAATAAAAGCAACTAATAGTAATGGCAGATGATTCAGGCAGAACCTTTCTGGGAGTGTGCCGGATGACAGATCTTTGCGGAGTGCGCTGACTTTGTCAGGGAGAAAGATGCTAGATGGAATCACTTGTGTAGGTGACATGACCGACCACGGCGGCGTGGTGCTGGAGGGCTTCGCCGGCACCGACCTGAATGGCAGGCAGATTGCCGGGCGCGGCCACATGGTCTCGTGCCCGACGTGCCAGGGTGTGTTTCCGATCATCGAGGGCAACGCTGCGTATACCATCAGCGGCGTGCCGGTGGCACAGCACGGCATGAAGACCGCCTGCGGGTCGACCCTCATTGCTGGCAATCCGCAGGCCAGGATAACGCGATAGCGCGACAGTACCAGACGCACCTGTTCTACATGCCCTTGCCAGACGGCCAAGTTCCGCTTTAGCCCGTCGATGGCGGGCGGGTGACCGCCGTGCTGTCCCCGCGCATCTGGTTCCTGGGCGTCCCCGTTCTGTTGGGGCTGTTCCTGGCACGCCCAGCCCAATATTGAGCCTGGTCGCGGTGCTTGCCGTACCTCATTTACCGCAGGCATGACGCTACGACCCGACGGCGCCGGAGAACAAAGGCTACTACACGTTCACTTCCGAGGCACGGCTTACCAATGTGTTGTTCTACGTTGGCTTGGTCGCGTTCCTGGCAGTCATGACTCAATGATTTACATGGGGTGATCGATAGCGCCCGTGTTGCTGGGGGCGGGCTGGGGCAAAGACGGCACAAGCCCGTTACTGTTACGGTCACTGCGGCATTGGCGCGCAAGCCACCGAGGTAAAATCGCCCCGGCCGCACAATCCGGCGAGACGCCGGTTGCCCTGCGATCTTGTAGACAGACTCCAGCAATTCCCAGTCAACCGCGCCAGCTAGAGGCATTGGTTTGCGAGGGGAAGCAAACCGCCAGCAGGCCAGTTTTCTCAGCGATCAGAGGACACTAGCTCCTGACCAGCAGCACCGGGCAGTGCGCGTGCGCAAGCACCCGCCTGGCCACCGAGCCGATGATGGCATCCAGGAATCCGCCGCGGCCGTGCGAACCCATCACGATCAGGCTGGCGCCGATGCTACCCGCATACTCGACGATGCGGGCCGGCGCGAAGCCGACGAAGCCATGGCACTCGAAAGCGATACCGGCCTCGCCCAGGATGCTGGCCACGGACTGCATCGCCTTGTCGTTCTGTTCGCGATGCCAGGCATCGAGAGTGGACCGGTCGATGAAGGTCTTGATGTCGCCAGCCACATCCGGCTCGCAGTGCATCACGTGCACCACGAAATCGCGGCTGAACAGGGGATTCTGTACCAGGTAGCGGGCGGCCGCGTCGCTATAGGCCGACCCGTCAGTCGCAAGCAGGATCTTGTTCATGCATCGCTCCTTAGAACCCGTTTCTCATGTGCGCCGGTTGCCCGCCCTGCGCTCGCGCGACGCGCAGTGGCTACCCAGCTCGTCGCCGGCGTGCGCAAGTGTGCGCCGGGCCCTGGCCTGGCTGACCAGGACCGACACCAGCAACGTCATGGCGACGGCGCCGAGAGACCAGTGCACCGGCACATGGAACCACGGCTCGGCCAGCATCTTGGCGCCGATAAAGGCCAGCACGATAGCCAGGCCGTACTTCAGGTAATGGAAATGCTGCGCCAGGTTGGCCAGCAGGAAATACAGCGCCCGCAGCCCCATGATGGCGAAGATGTTCGAAGTGAAGACGATGAAGGGATCGGTGGTGACGGCGAAGATGGCCGGAATGCTGTCGACGGCAAACACCAGGTCGGTCGCTTCGACCAGCAGAACCACCAGGAACATCGGCGTCGCATGGCGCAGGCCGTCGATGCGCACGAAGAAGTGCTCGCCGTGATAGTCCGCGGTGATCCGCATATGCGCGCACAGGAAGCGAACGATGGGATTGCGCGAGAGATCGGGGGCACGCCTGGAGACGAACAGCATCTTGATGCCGGTGAACAGCAGGAACACGCCGAATACGTAAAGGATCCACGAGAATTCGCTGATCAGCCAAACGCCGAGCAGGATCATGACGGCGCGCATCACGATGGCGCCGACCACGCCGAACAGCAGCACCCTGCGCTGCAATTCCGGGGGCACCGCGAAATAGCCGAAGATCATCGCGAACACGAACATATTGTCGACCGACAGCGACAGCTCGATCAGGTAGCCGGTATAGAACTCCAGCACCTTGCGGTCTGCGGCCTCGCGTCCGGCGCTTCCGGCCAGCAGCCACCACAGCGCGATGCCGAAGAGCACCGCCAGCGTCGACCAGGCCAGGGTCCAGCCCAGCGCCTCGCGCGTCGAAACGCGGTGCGCGTGCCGGCCGCCAAGGACGAACACGTCCACCACCAGCGTCCCCAGCACCAGGACTAGGAAGCCGGCCCACATCGGGGCGGTGGCAAAGGTATCCATGCCGCTAGTGTCCTGCTCCGTCGGCAGATGTCATGGCAAGTTCCTCGCGGCGCGGGGCACTAGGCCCGCCTCGCATCCCGGTGCGTGGTGCGCCGCGCATCCGGTTCGCCGCAGTAATGGAGGATCTCGGCGCGGGCGGTGTTGCGCAGGCGCATGGCGGCGGGCCAGTCTGCGCCGTCCGGCCAGAGCGGGCTGCCGATGACCACGCCGATCGGCCCGCGGCGCGGCAGCCACTGGCCGTCGCGCAGCACCGAACGGGTGCCGCGGATGGCGACGGGCACCACTGGCGCGCCGGCCCGCGCGGCCGCCAGGAAAGCGCCCGAGCGGAAGGCCTGCAGCCCCGGCGCGCGCCCGAAGGTGCCTTCGGGGAAGAACAGCGCCGAATGCCCGGCGCGCACCGCCGCCACCACGCGCTCCACGTCCTCATGCTCGCGCACGGTGTCGAAGCGATCGATGAAATCGGCGCCGATGCTGGCCAGGTAGGTGCCGGGAATGCGCTGGCCCTGCAGTTCGCGCTTGGCGACCATGCATACCGGCGTGGGCAGCGCCGCCACCAGCACGATGCCGTCCAGGTAGCTGGCGTGGTTCGAGACCAGGATGCAGGGCCGGTCGCGCGGCAGGTGCTCAAGCCCTTGCACGAACCAGGGCACCGCCCCCAGCCTGAGAAACAGCCGGGCGGCGTGGTGGCTGAGCGTCCAGCCCAGTGCAGGCCGGTGCAGCGCAACTGATGCCAGCCAGGTCGCCGGCGCCAGCGTTGCGAACAGGAGCCAGGTGTAGAGGGCGTAGGACAGGCCCGCGGCGGTCTGCCGGCCGCGCCGCAGCTCCGGCCGCAGCGCCCGCCAGCCAAAGCGCGCGATCTGCAGCCAGGGCGCTTCCACGCCGCGGCCGGGGCGTCCGTGCTCGAAGCGCTCGCGGCAGGCGGCGCGCCGGATCTTGCCGCTCGATGTCTTCAGGATGCTGTGCGGCGGCACCAGCGCGATATGGTCGGGCGGCATGCCCAGCACGTCGAGGGCGGTCTTCAGCGCCTGCCGGTGCAGCGCGCGGCGCGCCTGCACATCCTTCTCCGCGGTTTCCGCCATCACCACGATGCGCTCGGTGCCGCTATCCGGGTCGGGACTGCCGAACACGGCCACGCAGCCCTTGCGTATGCCCGGGATGGCGCCGACCGCCTGCTCCAGTTCATAGGGATAGATATTGCGGCCGCCGCGCACGATGGTTTCCTTGGCGCGCCCGGTGATATAGATCTCATCGGCGGCGATATAGGCATAGTCGCCGGTGTTCAGCCAGCCGCGGTCGAACAGCTGACGGGTCTGCACGGGATTGCGGAAATAGCCAGTGGTGGCCGAAGGGCCGCGGAACTGCAGCAGTCCCTCATGCCGCTCGCCCAGTTCGCGCCCGGTGGCGTCGACGATGCGGACTTCGTGGCCGTCCAGCGGCCGGCCGCAGGACGGGAATTCCAGGGTCTCGCGCTCTCCAGTAGGCCCGCGTTCGCCGGCGGGCACGGCCACGGCGGTGCGCGTGAATTCGGCGCGGTCGATGCGGTCGGCAGCCAGCCCGCGGCCCAGCGGCGGAAAGGTCAGGCCCAGCGACGCCTCCGCCAGCCCGTACACCGGTGCGGCAGCCTGCGGGCGCAGGCCGTAGCGGGCAAAGTGCTCCATGAAGGCGCGCATGGTCTGCAGGCTCACCGGCTCCGCGCCATTGAAGACGAAGCGCCAGCTGGACAGGTCCAGCCCGGCCAGGTCGGCATTGGCCAGCTTGCGCAGGCACAGCTCGAAGGCGAAGTTGGGCCCGCCCGAGAGCGTGCCGCGGTACTTGTGGATCGCCCAGAGCCAGCGCTCGGGCCGTGCCAGGAAGGCGAGCGGCGACATCACCACCAGCGGGTAGGCGTAGTACAGGCTGCCCAGCCAGGCGCCGATCAGGCCCATGTCGTGATAGAGCGGCAGCCAGCTGACAAAGACGTCCTGCGAGCCGACGGCCAGGGTCTTGCCCATGGCGCGCAGGTTGGCCAGCAGGTTGGCATGGCTGAGCACGACCCCCTTGGGCGAGCCGGTGCTGCCCGAGGTGTATTGCAGGAGGGCGATGTCGTGCGTGCGCAGCATCGGATGGACCGGCGCGCCGCCGCCGTCCGCCAGCTCCTGCGGTGTGAGCACGCTATGCAGCGTTCCCGTGCTGGCCTTGAGCAGGGCCGCCAGCGGCCGCGCCTGGGCCACCGTGATCAGGATCGGCGCCTGCGCGTTGGCCAGGATGCCGGCGTGGCGCTGCAGATGGTCGCCGATCTGCGCCAGCCGCGCCGGCGGGTAGAGCGGTACCGGAATCCCGCCCGCCAGCAGCACGCCGCAGAAGCTGTAGAAGTAGTCGGGGCTGGTAGGCAGCATGATGGCCACCGCCGTGCCCGCGCTCACGCCGCGGGACACCAGCCCGGCGGCGATGGCCGCGGCGCCGCGGTGCAGCTGAGCAAAGCTGATCTGCGTGTCTGCGCCGTCGCCGTCCTGCAGGATGATGTGGGTGCGCTCCGGATGGCTGCGCAAGTGCCAGCGCAGCACGTCCGGCAAGGTGGCGGCACCGTCGGGCGCCTGTGCCGCCGGGGCAGGGCGAGCCTGGCGCAGGTGCGTGCCGCTTGCGCCGGGCGGCAGGTCCTGGGCGGCGAGCAAGGCGCGCAGCAGCGCGCGCGGGGTGTCGGCCTGGGCCAGCACCTGCTCCGGCAGGCTGACGCCGAAGCGGTGTTCAAGGCGGGTCAGCAGCTCGGCGCGCGTCAGGCTGTCGAAGCCCAGTTCGCCTTCGAGCGTGCTGTCCAGCGCGACCGTCACTTCAGACTCGGCCGGCGGGCGCATGGCCGAAGACATCTCCCGCACGATGCCGAGCAGGGCATCTTCGTAGTTCTGCCTCGGGGGAGAATCCGCTTTCATGCGCGTACGGCCTCTGTCCATGCGACACCGCGGCCGCCGCCGAATTCTGGCTGGCACGGCGGCCCTTGCCGATGGCGCCTGGACTGACACCCTAAAGATAGCCCGCGTGCGGAAATTGTCGAGGCAGGTGCCGAACCGGGCACAGGCGCGAAAGCCCCCGACTGCACGCCGATCCGGCAGCATCGTGCACATGACAAAGAAATCCGTGCTCGCGTGCGGGCTGCCTCTCTATGCTGGAAGGTAGAGCGCGGACGCGCATTCACGAGGATGGCAAAGCGATGAGCGACGATGCAGCCCTGGCCGGCCGGATCCTGGAGGTCGCCCTGATGCTGGGCGAGCGCAGCGGCTGGGACGCCCTGCACCTGCATGACATCGCCGGCGACATGGGCATCGGCCTGGACCAGATCCATCGGCATTACCGGCAGAAAGACGACCTGGCCGAGGCCTGGTTCGAACGGGCCGACCTTGCGCTCGTGCGTGCTTCCACGCGTGAAGGCTGGGCCGCCCTGTCCCACCGCGAACGCCTGGAGCAGGCCATCCTCGCCTGGCTCGAGGCGCTGGCCCCGCACCGGCAGCTCACCGCCCAGATGCTGCGCTACAAGCTGCAGCCGGAGCACGTGCATCTGCAGGTGCAGGGCCTGCTGCATATCAGCCGCACCGTGCAGTGGCTGCGGGAATCGGCCCGCCTGCCCGAATCCGGCTGGCGCCGCGAAGTGGGGGAGGTCGTGCTGACCGGCATCTTCCTCTCCACCTTCGGCTGTTGGCTGCGCGACCGTTCGCCGGATGCCGGCCGCACGCAAGCGTGGCTCGGACGGCAACTGCGCTGCGCCGAGCGCCTGGCCTGGCGCCGCCCTGGCGACAAGGGAGCCCGGTCCGGATGGACACGATCACCCATGCCTTGATGGGAGCGCAGGCCGCGCTTGCCATCCCCATGGCCGAGGTCCCCGGCCGGCGACTCAGCACGCGCGAACGCCTGCTGCTGGGCGCTGCCGCCGGTGCCTTTCCGGATATTGATTTCCTGGGCTTCCTGATCCATCCGCTGCGCTTCCTGTCGCAGTGGCACCAGGGGCCGACCCATTCGCTGCTGCTGCTCCCTGCCTGGGGCGCGCTGCTTGCCGGCCTGTTCTGCCTGGTGGCGCGCCGGCGCGAGGCGTGGAGAGAAGCGCTGGCGGTCAGTTGCCTCGGCGTGGCCAGCCATATCGCGCTGGACCTGATCACCGTCTATGGCACCCGCATCTTCTATCCCGGCTCCGAACGGCGCTTCAGCCTTGGCACCAGCTTCCTGGTCGATCCGCTGCTGAGCGGCATCGTCGTGTCCGGCCTGGTCCTGGCACTGTTCCTGGCGCTGCAGTGGCGCGGTCGGGCGGCACTGGCGGGCATGGCGCTGCTGTGCGCCTATGTCGGCGTCCAGGCTGTGCTCAGGCAACGGGCGCTGGAACTGGGCAACGAATCCTTGCGTGCCGCCGGCATCCACGCGCAGCGCGTGGATGCGCTGCCCCAGCCGTTCTCTCCGTTCAACTGGAAACTGATTGCCCGCGCGGAGACGGACTACCGCGTCGCCCACGTCAACCTGGCCGGGCATCCGGCCTGGGTGCCGCAATGGCAGGTGCTGGGCCGCCTGCCGGCCATGGCCAGGGCCTACGAGCCGCCCGGGCGCATGGTCTGGACCCAGCGGCCGCGGCTGCCGGAGGCGCCGGCTGAGCAGGCGCTGGCATGGCAGCTCTGGGTGCGGCCGGACTTTGCCGATTTCAGGCAGTTCGCGGTCTATCCGGCCTTGTCCGCCATCACGGCGATGCGGGCAACGCCATCGGTGCCGCCGGGCGAAGCGGTCGCCTGCGTCTGGTTCACCGACCTGCGCTACGACCTGCCCGCGCTGGAAGACACCTTCCGCTATGGCTTTTGCCGCGACAGTGCGCAGGCACCGTGGCGGCTGTACCGGCTTGCCTATTTCAGCCAGGACCAGCGCCAGCGCCTCGACTAGCAAGGCAGCGAAGCTTCTGTCGGAAAGCGGTCATTGACGCTGACTTACCGTGACCGGGACGATTTTTTCCAGTTGGTCCAGCAAAAGCTCCTTTTGCTGGGGGGGCAGCTTGACCAGGCTGGGATACATGTTAATCAACGCCAGCCGTTGCGAAGACGACTTGGAGGGCAGCAGCATGAGCAACCCCGCCTTCTCACGGTCGGACAGCGATGACAGCTGCGGTAGCGCGCTGAGTTGCACCATACCGGTGGATCCAACCGAAGGTACGGCAGCTTCGTCCGTCACGGCCGACGGTGCCGATCTTGCCCCTCCTGGCGACGTGCTTTGCGCGGCCAATGGGCCCGGGCCCGACGAAGCTTGCTGCGGGGCTGGCATTGATGCAGGGGCGGAATCCCCTCCGCCGCATCCGGCAAGCAGCAGACTGAACAGCAGCATCCACCGAGCATGCAAGAAATGGCGCGGTGCATGCCAGCCGTGGCAATTAAGGTGAACGTCTTGTTGCATGGTCAAGCATCCGGTGATTCAGGAAAAAGTGGGCGTGGCACCGCATGAAATGCTGGTACCAGCCGCGACCGATTGCAGACGTGCCAGCGGATGCTGGCACGCCCGTCCCTATGGCTCAGGACGCCCTCGCGTATCAGTCGAATGTGCCGAAGCCTGTGCTAAGTCAATCAAGGACCCACGATGCTGATATAAGGCTGCGTGAAGCCCGCGAAGGTGACCGTATACACGAAACCCGTAAGGGTTGGGCCCGCGATCAGCTGCTTGGTCCAGTTCCCGTTGGGGCAGGTGGCCGCGCTCAGTAACTCCTGGGTGGTCGGCGCCGTCGCACTGAGCGGTGGCACTACCAGCTGCCCGTTCCTGGAAGGTCTCAGGGTTCCCGACGAAGTAGCGTCCGTGGACTTGGTCTTCACCTCGACGATCTGGCCGCCATGGTTTGTGCACTGCACGGTGCCTGAGTAAGTCGCTGACAGAATCGCGGTCGCATTAGTTTTGCCGACCCCCCCGATGGTGGTCCCGGTACAGCTGACATCCTGGCTGGAATCTACGGTGCATTGCGGCTCGGCAGAGCCGTTAGCATAGTGTGCTCCGCTGGGCCCATTGGCGGCAATGGTTTCCGCCCAAGCTGCGGGAGCGACCAGCACCGCAGCCAACGTAACTAAAGCTAGATTCCTCATATTTTTCTCCAAGGATCCATTGAGCCCCCGGATGAGAAAAATTGGCTTGCTGTTTACTTTTTTCTTCGCTCCGCAGTATTCAGCAGATCCTTAAAGCTACGATGGTTACCTCCTCGCTTCGTATTAAGAATATGCGTATGTAATAACTTTCTCGAAATTATAGTTAAAGTGAGGCGGCGAACTGGAAATTTATTTTTGTTATGTGGCAGTTGCGCGCTTTATTTTGGTGCGCAATGCCTCCCCAGCCGACCTATACTTACCCCTTTCCACCGCGCTGCAGATCCACAAAGTTGTCATCGGCCGCATCAGGCAGCAACGTGCGCTGATACGGCCCATCGAGGCTGGCTGCCAGATAGGCATGGACAAGTGCGGTTCTCAATTCTTATTAATAGAAAACCTGCAAGCGTCCTGCGATTTAAGCGTGCGCTCCAGACTCGTCGAAGCGGCGAATAAGTCTGCCTTTGAATTGCACGTAATACACGCTATGCCGACAATGCAGCCGAAGAGGTGGCGTCTAACTCAAGGATCCGGAGATGATCCGATACTAGCCATTGTCGCCAAGACGCGTCGGATGGCTGCTTCGGAGCGGCGAGAGACTGCGAGCAGGCATGCACGGCCCCGGGCCGGCTCGCTGGATCAGGATGAGCAGCGCTCACCCGAATGGATGAAGATCAAACGTCCCGGTCCGCCGCAGAGACTCACCCGGTAATCACGTCCCAATAGGAAAGTAATTGCCCTATTCGCCGTTGAAACACACTTAATGGCGCAATGGTCTAGATACTCTGGCGGATGCCGATTCAACGACCATCGTTCAGCATGGAATGTGCGGGACAGCTGTTTTTCCTCGCATTTAAGGCCCTCGGGGAAGCCCCCGGTCCCCCGGGGGCTATTTTTTTTCATTAGATGGGCGACATCACTGAATGATGCATTAGCATATTCTGTTTCCGCCAGGTTTCAAGCGAAAGAGTGTCGAAGTCACGCGCTGATGCTCGCGCTGGCTGTGGGTAGTCGCAAAGCGCGCGGGGGGCAGTCTACCTGCCCGTCCAGCTTGAGTTATCGTCGGAATACTCAAGGGTCCACGAAGTCCATAGCTCACCGAGGAAAGACGAATCATCGTTCCGGCCGTAATTCGCGTACTCGACAATATCGGCGGTGCTGGACAGCTGATATCCAATAGGGCTAAGCAGCGGTGCTGCTACTAATCGCCCGCGTGCTGTCGTTGCCGTCGAACGCGTTAGAGCTCGGGAAACTGCCCTGATAGGGGTTTCACCCTCGCTGATCCGCATCTCGGTTTTCCGCGCCCCAATCGCGCGCGGCCTTCTCGCTGTCGAAAGCAGCGCTGATGCGCTGTCCCTTCATACGAACCAGAGCACGAACGGTATGCCCCCGTTGTTCGAAATTAGCCATTTTGGTGCATCGCTATATGTGTGATTTTTGGGGCGGATATACTAGCTCCGCAGTGCCCCAAAGCGTCGGTTTGGGGCACATTCGTTTTCCACCCACACTGAAACCCCATGTTTCCCAGCCGTTTTCGTACTGATAACCGAGATTCCAATATCATGCTGTGGGTGGTGGCGGTCGGCTTCTTCATGCAGACGCTGGACTCGACCATCGTCAACACCGCGCTGCCATCGATGGCGCACAGCCTGGGCGAGAGCCCGCTGCGGATGCAGTCGGTGGTGATTGCCTACTCGCTGACCATGGCGGTGATCATCCCGGCCTCGGGCTGGCTGGCTGACCGTTTCGGCACCCGCACCATCTTCCAGACTGCCATCGGGCTGTTCGTGGTGGGCTCGCTGCTGTGCGCCTACGCGCCGACGCTGAACTTCCTGATCGGCGCGCGCGTGGTGCAGGGCGTGGGCGGGGCCATGCTGCTGCCGGTGGGGCGGCTCTCGGTGCTGCGCACCTTCCCGCGCGAGCAGTACCTGCAGGCGCTGAGCTTCGTCGCCATCCCCGGCATGATCGGTCCGCTGATCGGGCCGACGCTGGGCGGCTGGCTGACGCAGGTGCTGTCGTGGCACTGGATCTTCCTGATCAACGTGCCGGTCGGGCTGCTGGGCGCACTGGCCACGGTGCGCTACATGCCCAACGCGCGGCTGGCGGGCATCGGGCCCTTTGACATCGCCGGCTATCTGCTGCTGGCCATCGCCATGCTGGCGCTGTCGTTCTCGCTCGACGGGCTGGCCGGGCTGGGCTTCCAGCACGCCACCGTGCTGATGCTGCTGATCGCCAGCATGGCCGCGCTGACTGCCTACGGGCTGCACGCCAACCGGCGCAAGCAGCCGCTGTTCCCGCTGCGGCTGTTCCGCATCCACAGCTTCAGCGTGGGGCTGCTGGGCAACCTGTTCGCACGGATCGGCAATGGCTCGATGCCGTTCCTGATTCCGCTGACGCTGCAGATCAGCCTGGGCTATTCGCCGTTCGATGCTGGGCTGATGATGTTGCCCGTCACCGCGGCCGGCATGGCCTCCAAGCGCCTGGCCACGCGCCTGATCCAGCGCCACGGCTACCGCCGCGTGCTGGTGGCCAATACCTTCGTGGTGGGGCTGGTGATGGCAGCCTTTGCGCTGATCACGCCGCAGTTGCCGCTGTGGCTGCTGGTTCCGCTGCTGGCGCTGTTCGGCATGGTCAATTCGATCCAGTTCACGGCCATGAACACGGTCACGCTGAAGGACCTGAGCGGGGCCGGCGCCAGCAGCGGCAACAGCATCTTGTCGATGGTGCAGATGCTGTCGATGAGCCTGGCGGTGACGTCGGCGGGCGCCTTGCTGGCGACCTTCCAGCACCGCTTCGGCGGCGATACCGCGGCGGTGCTGCCGGCGTTTCATGCCACCTTTGTCTGCATGGGGCTGATCACGTGCGCGTCGGCCTGGATCTTCATGCAGCTGGGGGTGCGGGAAGCTGCGCCGGCGATACCGGTGCAGCATGGCGAGAAGGAGGTATGAACGCCTGGGTGACATATGGGCCGCTTTAGAACCCATTTCATAATGAAGAAGGGGACGCGTTCAAGCCAGGCGCGGCGCAGGCTAGGCGCGGGCCGCCGGCCTTGGTCATTCCAAGGTCAAGGCCCGTAACGACGCATGCGCCGCGCCTGGCTTGAACCCGAAGGGAAGGCTGCTGCCGGGCCGCATGGCGTTGTTGCAGCCTCCTTGCGTGGAATGACCACGCCGCGTCGGCCACGCCTAGCCCTGCGGCCCGGCAGCAGCCTTCGCGCCCCTTCTTCATTATGAAATGGGTTCTTAGGGGGCGGCCGCGAACTTACCCGGCACTTCCTGGCTCCTATCCACATGAGCCGGCAGCGCCCGGTGCAAGGAGGCGTCCATGCAGCCGACAGGCAAGGCCGAACCCGCCATCCCGCTGTCGCCAGGCGCCACTGCCGGCGGCAGCACGGTGCCGCGCACGGCCCCGGCCACCCCTGACGGCGCCGGCGCGGTGCCGGGGCCATCGGCGGCGCCCGGCAAGGTCCATGCGGCGGCGCAGCCAGCGCTGGTCACGCACCGGGACTGCCCGCCGCCGCACACGCTGCCCGGCTGCGCCTGCGCCGACATGCTGTCGCCCGCGGCGCGCTACTGCGAGCTGTTCGTCGATGTCCAGCACAGCGGCCTGTTTGCCGACAGCAAGACCTTCCCTGACTGCATTCCCAACTGCGACCCGGACCTGATCGTGGCGCGCTACCGCGAAACGCGCGACACGCCAGGATTCTGTCTGGCAGATTTCGTGCAGGCGCATTTCACCCGCGCCACCGTTCCGGAGAGCCACTACGTGTCAGACCCGGCCAGCACCCTGCGCGAACATATCGATGGCCTGTGGCCGGTGCTGACGCGCGAACCCGTGGCCCATCCGCCGCTGTCGTCGCTGTTGCCGCTGCCGCACCGCTACGTGGTGCCGGGCGGGCGCTTCGGCGAGCTGTATTACTGGGATTCCTACTTCACCATGGAGGGGCTGGCCGGCAGCGGGCGCGGCGAACTGATGGTGGAGATGGCGCGGAACTTCGCCTACTTGATCGACACCTATGGCCTGGTGCCGAACGGCACGCGCAACTACTACCTGAGCCGCTCGCAGCCGCCGGTGTTTGCGCTGATGGTGGATCTGCTCGAGCGCGAGCAGTTGGCCAGCGCCATCGACTTCCTGCCGCAGCTGCGCCGGGAATACGCCTTCTGGATGGACGGTGCCGACTGCGTGCGGCCTGGCCACGCGCACCGGCGGGTGGTGTGCCTGCCCGACGGCGCGGTGCTGAACCGCTACTGGGACGACCGCCCGTGGCCGCGCGAGGAAGCCTTCCTGGAAGACATGGAGACCGCGATGCGCAGCGGGCGGCCGCATCATCTGGTGTTCCGCGACCTGCGCGCCGCGGCGGAATCGGGCTGGGACTTCAGCTCGCGCTGGCTCGATTCGCCATCCACGCCCACCGGCCAGCCCGCGGACCTTGCCACCATCCGGACCACGGCGATGTTGCCGGTCGACCTCAACGCATTGCTCTGGCACCTGGAAACGCGCCTCGCCGCGCTGTGCGAGCAGGCGGGCGATGCCGCGGCAGAGGCTTACCGCGTGGCGGCGCAGCGGCGCGAGGCAGCCATCCTGCAATACATGTGGGACGATCCCGCGGGCGCCTTTGTCGACTACGACTGGTGCCGCGGCGCGCCGCGGCTGTGCCTGACCGCGGCAACGGTGATGCCGCTCTATCTCGGTCTTGCGCTGCCGCCGCAGGCGCAAGCCGTGGCGCAGGCGGTGAAGGACCGGCTGCTGGTTGACGGTGGGCTGGCCACCACGGAATGCACCTCTGGCCAGCAATGGGACCATCCCAATGGCTGGGCGCCGTTGCAATGGCTGGCCGTGCGCGGGCTGGTGCGCTATGGCCACGACGACCTGGCGCGCGAGATCGCGCAGCGCTGGCTGGCGACCGTGGCCAGTCTCTACACCCATGAATGCAAGCTGGTGGAGAAATATCGCATCCGGCATATCGAAGGGGCGGCCCGGGGCGGGGGTGGGGGCGAGTATCCGTTGCAGGATGGCTTTGGCTGGACCAATGCGGTTGCGGGGGCGTTGATGGCTCTCTATGGGGAAGTGCCGGCAACGTGCCGGGGGGATGATGTGGTGACCTGAGGTGGGCACACTGCGGTCGGATCGCGTTGGGGGATTTGGCATTGCTGCTCAATGCGGTCGGTTTTCGCTCTTGACTAGCGTGGGCTGTTTCGCCCGCG
>NZ_JFJW01000138.1:33296-95171 GCF_000611125.1 Cupriavidus sp. SK-4 | reverse complement strand
CGCCGCCGCTGAAGCCGCCGCCGCCACGGCCCCCGCCGCCGCCGCTGAAGCCGCCGCCTGCGTGGCCTCCGGCCGACTGCATGCTGGAGCGTCCGCGATCAAAGTCGCGCTGCGACGCCGCGCCGCCGCCCACGCCCTGGAAGGCGTTGTCCCGCCCGCCACCGCCGCCGCGGTCGGCTACGGTGGTGGCCCGTTCACCGCCGCCCCGTGACCGATCGGCGGCCCCTGCGCGGTCCGATACACCGGCCCGGTCAGATACGCCGCCTCGATCGGAGACTCCGGCCCGGTCAGAGACCCCGGCCCGATCACCGCCCCGTTCGCCAGCGCGATCACCGGCCCGGTCTCCCGCCCGGTCTCCGGCCCGGTCTCCGGCCCGATCCCCGGCAGCCGGCCGGTCCTGCCCGCCTGCCCGGTCACGCGCCGCGCGGTCGGACACGCCGGCACCGCCCTCGCGGCCCCGGAACTCATTGCGCCGGTCCCCGCCTGGCACATCGCGGGAGAATTTCTCGCGGGTGGCATTGTCGCGGTAGGCCACGCCCTGCCGGTGACTGGCGTCGTGCTGCCAGCGCCCGCCCGCCTGTACCTTGGTGCGGTCGAAGTTGCGGTCGATATTGGTGGCCCGGTTGACATTGATGTTCACGTCGCCGCCGCCCCAGTTGCAGTTGCCAAAGATCGCCCCGGCGGCGGCCAGCCCGACGCCCCAGGCAAGGCCCGTGGCCAGCGCGGCGCCCGGGTAGTAGGCGGGATAAGGCGGCCAGTAGTACGGCGGGTAGGACGGATAACCCCAGGATCCGTAGACCACGGTGGGGTTGTAGGCCGGGACGTAGATGACCTGCGGGTCGGCCGGTTCGATGCGCACCACCGTCTGCACGCCCGGCGCCGCCGTGGTCGCGGGCTCGACAATGACCTTCTGCTGTTCGGTGGTCTTGAGGTTGCCGGATTGCTGGGCCTTGTTGCGCAGCCGCTGGACCGCGGCCAGCACGTCTTTCTCCTGGGCCAGGAAGGCATCGCCCAGCTTCTGCGTCCAGTCGAGCTTGTCGTTCATCGGCTCAAGCACCTGCGGGAAGGCCACCAGCGATTTCACGCTGACATCCCAGGGCTGGTCGGCCACGGCCTTGACCGCGGCGTCGCCCTTGACCTTGGGGTTGGCCTTGACCCAGCGCGCCGCGTGCACGATCTCCAGCGGATAGGTGGAGGCCATCAGCACCTGCGACAACACGGAATCGGGATAGAGCGCGATCGGCGCGACCAGCGCCTCAAGCTCCTCGGGCTTGAAGGTGGGTGGCGGCTTCTGTACGTCTTGGGCAGCGGCGCCGCCCGCTGCCGCCACCAGCCCGACCAACAGCCACGCGCAGCCGGACCGAAGCAGCCGCCTGACCAGAAAGGCCATGTTCCCTCCTTGCAGCCGGTGACGGAGCCATCCGAGGCGTACTGGGGCAGCGCACCGGGCTGGAGGATGCTCTCCTGCCGCGTGCCATTGCCAGACGACATACGGAGCGGATATTGCTCCATACGCGCTACGAAGGTAGTACGGAAGACATTGAAATTCAACCGAATTCCGGTCACCGCCCGGCAAGGGTTGCGACAGGAAAACGGATCGGCATGAGGATTTCCCCCGATTTTGTTCCTATCGTAGAAACGAGCCGCCAGCGCGCATGCAAGCGGTACCCCCAGGTTTGAAGGTGCATGACCGGACCCTCAAGGCACCGATACGTCAGTGGAGGAAGATCATGGCCAAGCGAAAAGGGAAGCGCCACGGCAACAACGGGAGCCAGGCGGAGCCGCCGCGCGAACCAGACCCGGCTGACAGTCTCGACGAAAAGCCGGACCAGCAGCAGCGCGAGCGCATGTCGGAGAAGGAATACCAGAAGGCGCTCTTCACCCTTCATGTCGAGCTGGTCAAGCTGCAGCAATGGGTGCAGGCCAGCGGCAGCAAGGTCTGCGTGGTGTTCGAAGGGCGCGACGGAGCCGGCAAGGGCGGCACCATCAAGGCCATCACGGAACGCGTCAGCCCGCGCATTTTCCGCGTGATCGCCCTGCCCGCGCCGACCGACCGCGAAAAGAGCCAGATGTACGTGCAGCGCTACCTGCCGCACCTGCCCGCCGCGGGAGAGATCGTCATCTTCGACCGGAGCTGGTACAACCGCGCGGGCGTCGAACGCGTGATGGGATTCTGCACCGAAGCGCAGGCCGACGAGTTTCTGCGCGCCGTCCCACTGGTCGAACGCGCCATCGTGCATTCCGGCATCATCCTGATCAAGTACTGGCTCGAGGTCAGCCCGGAAGAGCAGACCCGCCGCCTGCAGGGACGCATCGAGGACGGCCGCAAGGTCTGGAAGCTCACTGACATGGACTTGCGCTCGTACAGTCGCTGGCACGACTATTCACGCGCGCGCGACGCCATGTTTGCCGCATCCGATACCGACTATGCCCCGTGGCATGTGGCCAATTCCAACGACAAGCGCCGGGCGCGCCTGAACATCATCACGCACCTGCTGGCACAGATCCCGTACCACGCGATCGAACGCAAGCCAGTCAAGCTGCCTGCCAGGCAGAAGGCGGGCGGATACCGGGAGCCCGACTATCCGTATCGGTATGTGGAGGAGCGGTACTAGGCCGCCAGGAGCCCCTACTTCGGCAGCTTGCGCGACTTCCAGTTCCCGTCCTTCTCCTTGCAGTACCACCCGGTCCAGGCTTCGGTTTCGCCGGCCCGGCGGAATTCACTGCGCAGTTGCCGACAGCGGTCGCCGTGGTCGCGCCGGGATTGCAATGGCGTGAAGGAACCTTCGACCTGCCGCTCCCGCATGTCGGGTGGCAGCCTGAACGGCATGCGGACGCCGTCGGCGCCCTGCTCCAGGGTCCTGCGGAAGACAGCCGTCAACGCCGTGAGCTGGTCCTGGGTAAGCGTGCCGACGATGGTGCCGCCCAGGTAGTGGTCAAAATAGGCAACGGCCGGCCCCGCCGACATTGCACCCGCAAGCATTGCGGCACTGCATGCCAGCGCGTGCAGGATCGTGTATCGCCTGTTCATCTTGCCTCCTCCGCCATGGCACGCCCCGAATCGGGCAAGCGAGGAAGCACCGGACCCACATGCCCGCCAGCCGCGGCAGCGGCCTATTCGAAGCGCTCGGTCAGCACCATCGCGTCCACCTTGCGCTGCTTCCAGAACAGGTGGTTGATGCGCGGCTGCAGCAGCCGCAGCGCGGCCCCATCGACCGAATTGAAATGCAGCGACACCGCCGGGCGGGTGCCGTCTCCCGGAACGCGCTCGATCTCATCGCAGGCCGGGAAGCCGTAGCGACCGATGAACTCCTGGATTTCCTCGTCGGTTGTCGCCGTATCGATATTCACAAGCATCAGCACACTCATTGACGTCTCCTGAAGGCTCGGGATGCCAGACAGCCCGGTTCCGATGCGGCCATGAATCCGCCGGCCCATCTCCCCTTCCTATCTTTAAGCCAGGCCGGATCGGAAGGCAAACTTTGATTCCCGATAAGGAGCCCAGGGCAGATTCCGTCACCTGCGGAGGCTTCGATCCGGCTGGCGCCGACGCTAGCGCCCTGCCGCGCGGTAGCGCATCGCGAATTGCCACCCCAGTTCGGCCAGCGGCACCGCCTTCCTGCCGGTCTCGACAGCATCCGCCGCGGCGGCGTTGCCGCGCCTGGCTCGCTGCCCGATGCCGTGCATGATCGCCGCGAGCCGGAAGAAGTTGTAGGCAAGGTAAAAGTCCCAGTGCTCGAGCGCGTGCGTGCCGTTGGTCTCGCCGTACCAGCGCAGGTAGGTCGCCTCGTCGGGAATGCCCAGCGCCTGCAGGTCGAGCCCGCCGATGCCGCGCCATAGCTCGGCCGGAATATGCCAGCTCATGCAGTGGTAGGCCAGGTCCGCAAGCGGGTGGCCGAGCGTGGACAGCTCCCAGTCGAGCACGCCGATCACGCGGGGCTCGGTGGGATGGAAGACGAGGTTGTCCATGCGGTAGTCGCCATGCACCACGCTGATCTGCTCCGCGTCCGGGACGTGCTGCGGTAGCCACTCTGCCAGCGCCGCCAGCGCCTTGTTGTCTGGCGGCGACCACGGTATCGCAGGCGATCACCAGGTCGGCCATGGCCATGTCGACGCGGCTCGCATGCAGGGCGTCCGGGCTGGCGGCGATCTGGATGTGGCTCCAGGTGGCCCCGCCCATCTGCGCCATGCCGGTCGCGTCCTGGGTGATCACGCCCTTGCCTTCGAGGTGGGCGGCCATGCCCAGCACGCCGCCGATGGTGACGATGCCGGTGCCGCCGATCCCCGCCACCACGATGCGCTGCGGCTTGCCGGCGTCCGGCAGCGTGGGCATCGGGATGGCCGGAGGCGTGGCGCGGCCGCTCGCGGCGGTGGCGGGCTTCTTCAGTTGGCCGCCTTCGACCGTGACAGATGAAATCCGTACTGAACCGTTTTGGCCGTACCCTGGGCGCGATCGCACTGGCTGCCTGCGCCACCAGCGCGCTGGCACAAGGCGGCTATCCCAACCGGCCGATCCGCATCATCGTGCCGTGGCCGGCAGGCGGCGGAGTCGATGCCGTCACCCGCACCGTGGCCGAGAAGATGACCGCCAGCCTCGGGCAGCAGGTCGTGGTCGACAACCGCCCCGGGGCGACCGGCAATATCGGCGCCGGCATGGGCGCCAAGGCGGCGCCGGATGGCTACACGCTGCTGGTCGCCAGCGCGCCGATGGCGATCAATGCCAGCCTGCACAAGAACCTGCCCTTCGACATGGGCAAGGACTTCGCGCCGCTGGGGCTGATGGCAAGCTCGCCGTACATGCTGGTGGTCAACCCGTCCGTGGGCGGCTCGGTCAAGGAACTGGTGGCACGGGCCAAGGCGGAGCCCGGCAAGCTCAGCTATGCGTCGCCCGGCCCGGGCACCCAGCAGAACGTGATTAGCGAGGTGTTCAAGGAAACCGCGCATATCAACGTCGTGCACGCGCCGTACGAGGGCGGACCCCAGGCGCTGACCGACATGGTGGGAGGCCATATCCACATGATGTTCCACGGCGTGCCGGCGGTGATGCCGTTCGTCAAGGGCGGCCAACTCAAGGGCATCGCCGTGGCCAGCAAGCAGCGGCTGCCGTTGTTCCCCGACGTGCCGACCATGGCGGAAGCCGGCTTCCCGGGCATAGAGGCCAGCGAATGGTATGGCCTGGTCGCGCCTGCCGGCACGCCCAGGGAGATCGTTGCGCTGCTGAGCAAGGAAATCGACAAGGCGCTGAATGCGCCAGGTGTGCGCCAGCAGCTTGCCAGCAAGGGCTATGAGCCGGCCAGCCAGAGCTCTCCGGACCAGTTTGCGACGTTCATGGCGGCAGAGCAGAAGAAATGGGCGCTCGCCATCAAGCAGACCGGGTTCCGGCTGGAGTAGCCGGCGCGCGGCGCAACCAGCCTGGACCGTAACGGTTCAGGCCGGCTTGCCGACGTAGTCATCCACCGCACTGCCCACCGTGGGGTGGAAGTTCTTGTCGCCGATCGCTTCCATCAGCTCGAAGCGCTTGAGCTTGTCGCGCACCGGGTCCTTCATCTCGGCAAAATGCAGCGCGATGCCGCGCTCGCGCAGGATGCCGCTCAGTTCACGCAGCATGTCGGCCGAGGTGACGTCGACGCTGGTCACCGGTTCGGCCGCCACCACCACCCTGCGCACGGGTGTCGGCGATTCGTCGATCGCTTCCATCAGCCGCGCCTGGAACAGCTCGGCATTGGCGAAGAACAGCGGCGCATCCCAGCGGAACAGCAGCAGCCCGTCGATGCGCTCGGCATCCGGGTAGCGCTTGGTGTCGTGGTAGCCGCGCAGGCCCTCGACACGGCCGAGCACGGCATAGTGTGGCCGCCAGCCGTCCCACAGGAATTCGATCACTGCAAGGACCACCGCCAGGATGATCCCCGGGATCGCCCCGAACACGGCGACCGCGGCAAAGCAGACCATCGACAGCCAGAACTCCCACTGCTGGATGCGGTAGATGCGCTTCAGGTCCGCGAACTCGAACAGGCCTATGGCCGCCGCGATCACCACCGCGGCCAGTGCGCTGTTTGGCAGGTACTGCAGCAGGTTGGGCGCGAACATCAGCAGCAGCGCCACGGCCAGTGCACCCACGACTCCGGTGAGCTGGGTCTTCGCGCCCGCGGCTTCGGCCACCGGCGTACGGGACGCGCTGCTGCTGATCGGAAAGCCCTGGAAGAATCCCGCAGCCAGGTTGGCGGCGCCCAGGCCGACCATCTCCTGGTTCGGGTCGACCCGGGTGTTGGTGCGCGCGGCAAAGGTGCGCGACAGCACGCTGGTATCCGCGAACGAGATCAGCGCGACGGCAATGCCGCCCAGCAGGATCGCAACCAGGTCCGCGCCACTGACCCAGGGCACGACAAAGCCCGGCAGCCCTTGCGGGGTCTTGCCCAGCACTTTCACCCCGTGCTGGTCGAGGTCGAACATGCTGACGGCCAGCGTCGCGACGATCACGGCAATCAGGATGCCGGGCACGCGCTCGAAGCGCTTCAGCAACAGGATCAGCACCAGGCTGCCCGCGCCGACCGCAAAGCTGTACCAGTTGGTCTCGCCGGCCAGGATCGCCTGGCCGAGGCTGACCATCTCCCGCAGCGGGCCGGCATCTTCGATCGAGATGGCGAACAGCTTGGGCAACTGGCTGACCAGCACGGTGAGCGCGATCCCGTTCATATAGCCGTAGCGGATCGGCTTGGACAGCAATTCGGTAATGAACCCCAGCCGCAACAGCCCCATCACAATGCAGACCACGCCCGAAACGATCGCCATCATGCTGGCCACCATGACGGCGCGCCCCGGATCACCGCCGGAGACCTGCAACACCACCGCCAGGATTGGCGCCGCCAGCGCCGAATCCGGCCCCAGCACGAGGATCCGGCTCGGGCCAAGCAGGGCATACACCAGCAGCGGGACCATGGTGGCGTAGAGCCCGTAGACACCGGGCACGCCGGAGGCCTCGGCGTAGGCGATGCCCACCGGCACCAGCATGGTCGTGAGCACCAGACCGGCGGCGAGGTCTTTCGGCAGCCAGGCCGGCTGATAGTTCTTCAACACCAGCAGTCCCGGGAGCCAGCGCAACCATCCGGGTGCCTTGTCGACTTCGCGCTGCGCGGCGGGGGTCAGGTTCTGGGGCTGCATGGGTCGAGTTCTGTCCTGGGCAGGCAAGGAGTATGCATCGACTATAGGAGGTCGCGCTTCGACCAATGTGCGTCGGATCAAAGAAAAAATGGGATTGGCTTGCACTGGTGGCGCCAGGCTGAGGACGCCGCGAGCCTCTCCGATGCTGCATCGCAACAGCCCCTCGTGCTGCCATGCTGCCTGCGCCGGTCTCCGCGCTGTCGACAGCAGCGGAACCATCAGTTTCTGACAATCCCGCGACGGGCACATATGATGGTTGTCTGGCGGGCATGCCCGTTATCCATCACCGGGGAGAGAACGATGCCGATATCCAAGAGATGCTTGGTAGCCGGCCTGGTGGCACTGGGCTGCGCCTCGGCAGCGCTGGCGCAGCGCGCATCGACCGAGGGTGCCGCGAGCGCCATATCGGATGCCGTTCAGGGCGGGACCAGTCCCTATCGCCCCCCGTCGGCCGCCACCCAGGATCCCGAAGAGGCCGCACGCGCGAAGTGCGAGGAGCTGAAGGAGCAGTACAACGCCACATCAAAAAGGCGTTCGTACCATTCCGGCCCGGGCACGCAGAACGCGCAGGGCCGGACCATCCCCAAGATCGAACGCGACAAGACCCGCAAGCAACTGCAGCAGGCGTACCGCGACAATTGCACGTAGCCGGGGTCTGTCTGGACCGCGTGGCGGAAGTGGCGGACGGTTCGCTGCAGGATGCGAATCGGAGCCTGCGCCCGCCGGCCAACGTCAATCCTTCAGTTCGATCAGCAAATCCTTCGCCGCCACGCGATCCCCCTGCTGAACATGGACTGCGGCGATTTCGCAGTCCCGCTCCGCCGCGATATGGGTCTCCATCTTCATCGCCTCCAGCGCCAGCAGCGTCGTGCCCGCGGCCACGCGCTGCCCCGGCTGCACCGCCACCGTCACGATCGAGCCAGGCATGGGGGCGGCGACATGCAGCGGGTTGTCGGGCTCGGCAACCGGACGGCTGTGGCGCGCCGCCGCCGCTTGCGTGGTGCTGCGCTGCTCGACCAGCGTGGTGCGCGACTGCCCGTTCAGCTCGAACTGGACCTTGATGACACCCTCTTCGGCATCGGGGTGCGTGCCTTGCAGCGAGACCAGTAAAGTCTTGCCGGCGGCGATGTCGATGGCTACTTCTTCCTGCGGCTGCAGGCCGTACAGGTATGCCGGCGTGGGTACCACCGAGGTGTCGCTGTAGTTGCGCACATGCGCGTGGTACTCGCCGGCCTGCTTCGGGTACATCAGGTACGAAGCCAGCTGGCGGTCGTCGAGCGGCTGCTCGCATGCTGCTTCACCCGCGGCGCGCGCCGCGTCGAGGTCGACCGGCGGGATCTGGTCGCCGGGCCGGTACGGCACCGGCGGCTCGCCGCGCAGCACCTTGCGCGACAGTTCCGCGGGGAAGCCGTCGGGCGGAAAGCCCAGCTCGCCCTTGAACAGCGACACCACCGATTCAGGGAAGGCGGTTTCCTTGGCCGGATCGCACACGTCGGTGGCGCTCAGGTCGTTGGCCACCATCATCAATGCCAGGTCGCCGACCACCTTGGAAGTCGGAGTCACCTTGACGATGTCGCCGAACATCTGGTTGACCTCGGCATAGGCACGCGACACCTCGGTCCAGCGATGCTCGATGCCGAGCGAGCGCGCCTGCTCGCGCAGGTTGGTGTACTGGCCGCCGGGCATCTCGTGGCGGTACACGTCGGCGGTGCCGGCGCGGATTTCGGATTCGAACGGCGCGTAGTAGCGGCGCACCCCTTCCCAGTACATCGACGCTTCGTGCAGGCGCTCCAGGCTGAGGCCGGGATCGCGCTCGCTGCCGGCCAGGGCCGCGGCGATGCTCGACAGGTTGGGTTGCGAGGTCAGCCCGCTCATGGCGTCGAGCGCGCCGTCGACCGCATCGCAGCCGGCCTCGATCGCGGCCAGTGCTGAAGCGGCCGAGATGCCGCTGGTGTCGTGGGTATGGAAATGCACCGGCAGCCCGGTCTCTTCCTTGAGCGCCCTGACCAGTGCCGCCGCGGCCTGCGGACGGCAGATGCCTGCCATGTCCTTGATGCCCAGCACGTGCACGCCGGCCTGCTTCAGCTCGCGCGCGATGCCGACGTAGTATTTCAGGTCGTACTTGGCGCGCGACTTGTCGAACAGGTCGCCGGTATAGCAGATCGCGCCTTCGCACAGCGCGCCGCTCTCGCCGACGGCATCGATCGCGACCCGCATGTTGCGCACCCAGTTCAGTGAATCGAACACGCGGAACACATCCACGCCGGCGCTGACCGCCTGACGCACGAAGAAGCGCACCACGTTGTCCGCATAATTGGTGTAGCCGACCGCGTTGGAGCCGCGCAGCAGCATCTGGAACAGCACGTTGGGAACGCGCTCGCGCAGTTGCTCAAGGCGCTGCCACGGGTCTTCCTTGAGGAAGCGCAGCGCCACGTCGAATGTGGCGCCGCCCCAGCACTCCAGCGAGAACAGCTGCGACAGTTCGCGCGCATAGAACGGCGCGATCGGCAGCATGTCGGCGGTGCGCATGCGCGTGGCGAACAGCGACTGGTGCGCGTCGCGCATGGTGGTATCGGTCAACAGCACCTGCTTCTGCTCCAGCATCCAGCGCGAGAACTTCTCCGCGCCCAGCTCGCGCAGCCGGTCGCGCGTACCGTAGGGCAGCGCACCGCTGGTGTCGAAGGCGGGCAGGACCGGTGCGGGCAGCGGCAGTGATGGCAGCGTGCGGCCGCTCATCTCCGGGTGCCCGTTGACGCTGACCTCGCCCAGGTAACGCAGCAGCTTGGTGGCGCGGTCCAGGCGCCTGGTGAACGCCAGCAGTTCCGGCGTCAGGTCGATAAAGCGCGTGGTGACGTCGCCGGACCGGAACGCGGGATGGTTGATGACGTTCTCGAGAAACTGCAGGTTGGACGCGACGCCGCGGATGCGGAACTCGCGCAGCGCACGGTCCATGCGCCGGATCGATTCGGGCGCGGTCGGCGCCCAGGTGGTGACCTTGACCAGCAGCGAATCGTAGTACGGCGTGATCACCGCGCCGCCGTAGGCGGTGCCGGCGTCCAGGCGCACGCCGAAGCCGGCCGCGCTGCGGTAGGCGGTGAGGCGGCCGTAGTCCGGCAGGAAGCCGTTCTCCGGGTCCTCGGTGGTGATCCGGCATTGCAGCGCATGACCGTTGAGCGAAATCGCTTCCTGCACCGGCACGCCCGCGGCGCGCACGATGATGTCGCCGTTGTCGTTGCGCGTGTTCTCGGTCATGCCGATATGGCCGCCCTCCGTCACGCGGATCTGCGCCTTGACGATATCGATCCCGGTGACCATCTCCGTGACCGTGTGCTCGACCTGGATGCGCGGATTGACCTCGATGAAGTAGAACTGGCCGGAATCGGCATCCATCAGGAATTCGACCGTGCCGGCATGCGTGTAGCCGACCGCGCGCATCAGCCGCAGGGCCGATTCGCACAGCGCGGCCCGGCCGGCATCGTCGAGGTATGGCGCGGGCGCCCGCTCCACCACCTTCTGGTTGCGCCGCTGCACGGTACAGTCGCGCTCATAGAGATGCACGAGGTTGCCGTGCGTGTCGCCCAGCACCTGCACTTCGACATGGCGCGCGTTGCGCACCAACTTTTCGACATACACCTCGTCGTTGCCGAACGCGGCCAGCGCCTCGCGCCGCGCCGCGGCGAGCGCCCCCTCAAGGTCCTGCTCGCTTTCCAGGACCCGCATGCCGCGTCCGCCGCCGCCCCAGCTTGCCTTGAGCATCAGCGGATAGCCGATGCCGGCGGCCAGGCGCTTGCACGTCTCCAGGTCATGCGGCAGCGGATCGGTTGCCGGCATCACCGGCACGCCCGCCTCGATCGCCGCGTTGCGCGCCGCCACCTTGTTGCCAAGCTTGCGCATGACCTCTGGCGACGGGCCGATCCAGCGGATTCCCGCGTCGATCACGGCCTGCGCGAAATCCGGGTTTTCCGAGAGGAAGCCATAGCCCGGATGAATGGCGTCGACCTTCGCCTGCCTGGCAATGCGCAGGATGTCGTCGATGTCGAGGTAAGCCGCCAGCGGCTTCTTGCCCTCGCCGACCAGGTAGCTCTCATCCGCCTTGAAGCGATGGAGCGCGAGGCGGTCTTCCTTCGAATAGATTGCCACCGTGCGCACGTTCATCTCGGCGGCCGCGCGCATCACGCGGATCGCGATCTCGGAACGGTTGGCAATCAGCAGGGAGCGGATAGGGGCGTAGTCCATGGGGTGCAGGGAAACGAACCGGCCGCGCGCAACCGCCGCGGCAGGGTCAGGTGATCGGGGATGCAGCACGGGCGCAAGCCTTGCCCGGGGCCGCTAGTCGTAATGGGCAAATGGGGCGTGCGAGTCCATCCAATCATAGTGCGCCGACGCAGCGGCCCACGCCCAGTTGGCTCGCTTTGGCGACTGCTGGTCCCGATCGCCATGCTCGCTTCGGTTCTGGCCGGCAAGCGGCTGATCGCCATCTCCGGCAAGCTCGCGGCTGTGCCCGCGGGCTCCGTTTCTTCCGTAGTACATCGTGGTGCCTTCCTCTTCAAGACCAGGTTCGCCTGCCCACGACGCAGCGCGATGGCCAGGGCGACGGCAGGTTTGCAGGCACGATGAAATACGCGCCCATCCCGGCCTGCTGCCGCAAGAAGCGGGCCACGGCCGATTCAGGCACCATCCCTTTGATTTTGTGGAGGATTTTCTTCCGAGGCCAGTCTATCGAATTTCAGAAATGAAATTTTTCATTTCATCGATGCCGCGGCCAATGCGCGATGCAGCACCTGTGCCGCGCGGCAACCGAGAGTGCTGGCGTGGGCAACGTGGCCAGGCTGACGACACCCGCCCGGCCACGAATGCCAGGCCTTCAGCAGGCCGCGGCCCGGGGCGAAGACAGTGCGCAGTATGCGGGGGCGCCGGCGTTGGCAATGCGGGCGCAGTACGCGGGATCCTCCGTCCTGGCGATGCGTGCACAATACGCGGCCTCTTCCGCCTTGGCCATGCGGGCGCAGTACGCGGGCTCTTCCGCCTTGGCCATGCGTGCACAGTACGCAGGCTCTTCCGCCTTGGCCATGCGTGCACAGTACGCGGGATCCTCAACCTTGGCCATGCGTGCGCAGTACGCCGGTTCCTCCGTCCTGGCGATGCGTGCACAGTACGCGGCCTCTTCCGCCTTGGCCATGCGCGCGCAGTACGCGGGCTCGTCGGCCGCTGCCCGGGCGCAATATGCGGCAGACGTCAGCGGGCTGCCGAATTCGCGCATGCTCAGCGCATCGCTCGCCGCGGCCATTTGCAGGAGGCGGGCCTCATCCTCCGGACCGTCGATGCCAACGTAGGGGTCGTGGTGAAGGACATAGCCGAAGATGCGCTCGCAATCGCTGGCATAGCGCCTGGTATCCAGGATGTGGGCATGCCAGAAGGCATCCACCTGCTCGCTGGGGACGGCGGGCGTGTCCGGATGCTTCGCCGCCAGCTTGAGGAATTGCCGGTAGCCGCTCTCCGCCTGCTCCAGCGATTCTGGCGACCAATGCGCATGCTTCTGGTGCAGCAGCTTGGCCTTCATCCTGGAAAAGTCCAGGGCGTCGATGGCCTGCCACATGATGTCAATAGTACGGTCCTGCATGATTTAGCTCCCTGTTATTGGACTGCTTAAGCACGCACCTGACTGGCGGGCAGTCAGGCACGCATCGGTTGCGGTCCATGCTCGAAAGCGGGACCGTTCTCCATGCGGCTGGCCAGGAAGGCAGTGATCTGCGCCGGCGGCAGCGGATGGCTGTAGTAGTAGCCCTGCACTTCGTCGCAGCCTTCACGGCGCAGGAATTCAAGTTGCACCTCGTTCTCCACGCCCTCGGCGACCACTTCGAGGCCAAGCCGGTGGCCAAGGCCGATCACCGCGCTGGTAATCTGCGTGTCGCTGCGGCTTTCCGGTATGTAGCGAACGAAGCTGCCGTCGATCTTGACCGTATCGATCGGGAAGCGGCTCAGGTAGGCGAGCGAGGAGTAGCCGGTGCCGAAGTCATCGATCGCCAGCCGAACACCGGTGCGCTTCAGGCGCGAGAGCCAGCTGGACGCCTGCTCGGCATCGCGCATGACCATGCTCTCGGTGAGTTCAAGCTCAAGCAGGTTGCCAGGCAGCCCGGCTTGCCGCAGGGCATCGATGATGGTCAGCCTGAGCGACTTGTCGGCGAACTGCCGCGCTGAAAGATTGACTGAAACACGCACCGGCGGCAGTCCCTGGGCGCGCCATGCGGCATTCTGCCGGCACGCTTCGCGCAGGGCCCAGGCGCCGATCTCGACAATGGCGCCGCTCTGCTCAGCGAAGGGAATGAAATCTCCGGGCATGACCAGGCCGAGTTCCGGGTGGCGCCAGCGGATCAGTGCCTCGACCGCCGTGCACGCTCCCGACGCAAGCGCAATGCGCGGCTGGTAGTAGAGGATGAATTCGTCCTGCTCGAGCGCGCGGTGCAGGTGCGACTCCATGTCGATGCGCCGCTGCAGCGACGCGCTCATGCCCCGGCAGTAGAACTGGTAGCCGTTCTTGCCGAGCTGCTTGGCACCGTACATGGCCAGGTCGGCATGCTTGAGCAGGGTCTGCCAGTCGCTGCCATCCTCGGGGAAAGAGCTGATGCCGATGCTTGCCGTCATGCGCAGCTCCGACTCGTTGACGACAAAGCCTGGCGCGAGGGCAGCCTGGATCCTGGCGATGGTCCGGTCCAGGATCGTCGAATCGCCCTTGGGGTCCAGCAGCACGACGAATTCATCGCCGCCGAAGCGGGTGATCAGCTCCACCTCCTCCAGGCTGCCGCGCAAGCGCTCGGCCATCTCGCGCAGCACGATGTCGCCGGCGTTGTGGCCGATCGTGTCGTTCACGACCTTGAATTCGTCCAGGTCCACGAAAATGACATGCAGGGCTTGGCCGCTGGCGCGGGCACGGGTCAGCGCCTGCTCGAACTCGGCCTTGAACATGAGGCGGTTGGGCAGGCCGGTGAGGGCATCGTGATTGGCGATGAAGCGCAGGTTCTCCTCGGCCTGGCGCCGCAGCAGGAAGTGCCCGGTCTGATTGGCAATGCCGCTCGCCATCGCGAGCGCATGCGTATCGGGGCTGCGCTTGCTGCGGGAATAGAGTTCGACCACGCCGAGCGTCACGTGGCCCCGGCTCAGCGGGAAGGCAAACACCGTCCGGATGCCGCCCGCGTCGAGCCACCTGGCCTGCGGATGCCGGGCCATCGCGCTGCGGCTTGCATACCATTGCGGCGCCTGCAAGACCGCAGCGCCGGCCGGCCCTGCGGGGCGCTCGGCGAGCCAGGGCTGCAGCGCCTTGGCGCGGGCCAGGTAGACCGGCGGCAGCTTCAGCCCCTGGCTGTCATCGCCCGGCCAGAAGGCACCGGCTTCCCAGTCCATGCCTTCGAGCAGCGTGTGGACAATCTCCTCCAGCACCTCGATTTCGCTGGTGGCGGTGGCCAGGTGCAGGGCAATCTGGTGTTCCTGCGTCCTGGCCTGCTCGGCGGACCTGCGCTGGCTGATGTCCTGCGCGGTGCCCCGCAGCACCGCGCTGTCCGCCGCGCCATGCGCGTGGCCGATCAGGTGCAGCCAGCCCCGGCGTCCGCGCCGCGACCGGTAGGGGCACTCGAACTCGAACGGCTGGCGATCCTGCAGGGCTGCCCGCATCCTTTCCTGCAGCACGGCGCGATGGCCGGCGTCGATCGCCTGGAACAGCGCTTCCGGAGTCGGCTTGTCGCCGCGCAAGCCTAGCAGGCGCGCCATTTCCCGGGAAAAGTGCGCGATGTCCTGGTCCAGGTCGATGCGCCAGTCGCCCAGGTGGGCAATCTGCTGCGCCTCGGCAAGCGCGGCCTGGCTGTCGCGCAGGCTGTGCGTCATCTGGTCGGCCACGGCCACGGCGCGCGCCCGCGAACTCGACAGCGCATAGGCCAGCCACCCCAGCAGCACGCTGATGATCAGGCCGGAAATCACCACCAGCGCCGGCAGGTATCGCTGCGGACCACTGATGGCCTTGGCATCGGCAGCAAATGCAATTACCCAGCGCCGTCCGCCGAAATTCCGCACCACGCTCTTGGCCAGGTCATGCTGGCCCGGGGCCGCTTGGCCGTCGGCCAGTGCCGTCGCGCCATGCGCGGCACTGGCGTGGGCGGCGCTGCCGCCAGCAACCCGGCTGCGTTCCCTGGCCGCCAGGCCGGTCACGCTGTCATAGAGCAGGTTGGCTGCGGAGAGCGGAACCGCCGCCTGCGCGAAGTCTCCGGCGTCATGCACGCGGAACCGGATCCGGCGCAGGTTCTCATTGCTGACCAGGTCCGTCAGCAGGTCGTCGACCCGGATCCCCGCGCCAACCGAGCCGACATAGGCGCGTCGGCGCGCTTCCACGGAATCCAGCTCGGGCACCTTGCGGTACACCGGCAGGCGCAGGGCGATGCCCACATGCGGGCTCTTTGTCTCGCTGAAGATCAGGCGCCCGCTGCTGACTGACTGCCCGGTATCGCGCGCGCGTTCGAGCGCGGCCAGGCGGCGTGGCTCGGCGCCCATGTCGACGCCGATCGACGCCAGGTTGACGTCGAGCGGCTCGACATAGGTCAGCACGAAATGCCCCGGCCGCTGGCCGGGAGGGCGGACGTTGAACGTCACGCCCGCCTCGCGCAGGATCGGATCGCTGCGCTGGCTGGCGACAAAGGCGTCGATCTCGGCCGCCGGCACGTATGGCGCGTAGTTCAGCGTCTGGAAACCGGGATAGCGCTGCGGCAGGTTCAAGCCGCTGACGAAATCGCGAAACTCGCCGCGCGAGACATGGTCGCTGGCGCCGAACAGCGCCTGCATGGTCACCAGTACATCGGTATAGAGGCGGATCCGTGTATCGATCTGCTGGATCACGTCGCCGGTATCGTTCTCAAAACGCAGGCGGACATCCTTTTCCAGCAGGTCGGTGCAGAACGCATAGACGACGGCCGTCGTCATCACGCCAAGCAGCAAGGTGCCCGCGGTGATGGTGCGCGACCCAAGGCGTCCAAGCGGGCGCAGCGCGCGCGCAAGCGTCTGGCGCAAGATTGTTTCCCCCCGGATGTCGATGGCAACCATGCGGCTGAACGGCCGTCACCAACGACTGATGCTAGAAGTGCACTTATCGGCTGGGGTTCTGTTCGAAACCCCACGCTCTTATATGTCTTAACAATCTATAACAAGCGGGGAAAAACGGGCCCTGATTTTCGCGGCGTAAACACCCAACTTAAGTGGGGTGGCAGTTTTGCGAGATGTGGAAGCGAACATTCACGTTCAGCCCCTGCCTGGCACGTGTCACGCTGCAGTACTTCCAGAATCCGGAGACTGATTTCCCCCGCGTGTGTTTCCCGCATGGCCAATCATGCGCCAGGGTTGGCGCGGTCATGACGATGGCTGCGGCATGGCGTGGCCCAGCGCCACCGCCAGCAGGAACTGTTCCTGCGATGGATCCAGCCCGAGGACGTCGTTCAGAAGCGCGTCGAAGACGCCGCCGAACGGGCGCGCGCTCAGCCCCAGCGCGGTGGCGGCGAGAATCAGGTTCTGCGACAGATGGCCGGACTCAGCCACCAGCATGCGATAGCCCCCTTCGCCATACTTGTACTCGTGCCGGGGAAAGTACCCGGTCAGGCAGATCAGCGCGGCACAGCCCGAGATCATTTCCCGCTCCGCCGGCAACATGGCTTCGATCAGGCGCTCGCGGAGCAGTGGCCGCACGCATTCCAGTTCCCCCTCATCCGGGCAGAGGTGATAGATGGCTGGGGGAAGCCCTTCCACATTGAGTATGACCGGATAGATTTCCACCGCGTAGAGCCCTCCGCTTGACGGATAGGCGCGTAGCGTGGCGTCGCGCGAGGCTCCGCTCAGGATGCCTGTCGCGCCGCAAGCGATCTGGAGCAGCGCGTCGAACGGCTGGCGGGCAACCGGCAGGCCGGTATAGGCGCGCTGCGAACGCCGGGCCCGTGTGATGGCGTGGAAGGCCTCGAGCTCTGCGGGGATGGATCGGCCGAGCGTCGTTCTTGGCGCGCCAGGATAAGCGCGATGCCCACCGTCAGTTGCCAGATGCAGGACGGCGTCGCGGTCCAGGCCGCCGCCGGCAAGCACACCTTTCTTCGTGAGGGTATGCAGCAGCCGGCCTGCGGTCCGGCCCGAGAGGTCGATCACGCCGGCGTCGGCCAGCGCGCGCAGCAGGGCATCCCCAACGCAGCGGTCGGGAGGGGGTAGCCGGTCCAGCAGTTGTGCGACAGTGTGCTCGCCGTCCATGGCGCGCAACAGGCCAGCCAGCACCGCGACCGCACCAGCCACGGCGACTTCGCGCCGTGTGGCACGCATCAATACGCAGCCGGGCTGTGGCTCAAATGCCGGCTCCTCGCAACGCAGGGCGAAGCGCGTGGTGCTGTCGGCATCGGCCCAGCTGCGTGCAAAGGGAACCAGCGTCGGGTATAGGGCGCCAACGTTTGCTCCGCCGGCTGGCGTCCAGGTGGTCTGCCGGCTTTCAGGCACCCCGTCTATCAGCAGGCCAGAATCGAAGACATACGAGACCGCCGTCTCATCGATCATGGTCAACCTGAAGCCGGCGGATTCAGGCATTGGGCCAGGCGCCGGCACTGCGGCCTCTGCTGTCGCTGCTGTCGCGCCGGCGCGCCGTGCCGCGTCGGCGAGCCGGTCACGCAACGCCGCCTGGCCGGCGAGGTCCTGCGTTGCCGTGCATGCGGCCAGGCCGGCCTCGTAAGCGTGGCAGGCTGGCGCCGGCCGATCGAGCGCCAGCAGCGCGTCGCCCAGGTCGCGTTGCAGCATGGCCGCCAGCCCCATGCGGCTGCCGCCCTCCGGCGCCTGTGCAAGCGTCGCAAGGGCCTGCTCAAGGAAACGGACCGACTGCTCGAGCCGATGCGCCAGCCGCAGTGAGTGCCCGAGCCGGCCGAACACGACGGCGGCGCCGAAGGACTTTCCCTGGCCCAGCGAGGCCAGCGTGGCGAACAGCTGTGGAACGCGCAGGTGCAGTCCGTGGAAGAGCAGATACTCCGCCCGCAGCGCGGATGCCGTCGCAGCGTCGCTCGCCGTGTCGGCCTGTATGTCGGCCACGTCTGCCAGGACACCAAAGGCATGCCAGATCTCGGGCGCATCCGGCTCAAGTGCAGCGGTAGCGTCCAGGGCGTGCTGCACCAGGCGGCGGATATCCGCGGCCGGTGCCGACCCGACTAGGAGCCGTGCCAGCGCACATGAGTGCTGAAGCTGGCGCCGCGACGGGACGGCGCGCGCGTCGAGGTCGAGTGCCTCTCGATAGCATGCGATCGCCTCGGCTGGCCTGGCGGCGCGCGCGAGACATGCGCCCCTCTCACCGAGGACCTGCGCTGCCCGCGCGCAATCGCCCAGCGCACGGAACGCGCTTGCCGCCTGCGCATAAGACAGGCTCGCCTCGGCGTCACGCTGCAGCGATGCGTCGAACTTGCCAAGCCGATGCCAGGCCTGGGCCACAAATCCCGCATCGCCCGCGTTCCTCGCGGCGGCCAGCGCGGCTTCATAGGACTGCCTTGCCTGCTCAATGTCGCCCGAGGCACGGAACCCGTCCCCGAGCGCGGCATGCAGCATGTAAACAAGCCGGCCAACGGCCCGCGCGGGTGCGAGCCGTTGCGCCAGCGTGAGCGCGGCATGTAGCTGCGGCATCGCCGCGTCGAAGCGTGACGCCCCAAGCAGGCACTGCCCGATCCGCTCGAGGACGACAGCGCGCTCGAAAGCGCGCGCCGGCGGCAGCCGGGCGTCGATGGCCTCGAACAATTGCCGGGCATGGTCCCAGTTCTGCGCCTGCAGCATTTGCTGCGCCCGCTCGCACGCGGCGGGATACCACGCGCGGATGTCCTGGTCCTTCGATACGCTCCGACTGCCGGCGCTGGCGCCCTGTGTCCCTGAACTGGCCATTGGTCTCATCCGACATATCTCCGCCGACAGTTGACAGGGCAAGCACGCCCGGAGCCTGAGCGGCCGTCCGGACGTATCTTGCGACAGCGGACTCTTTATATTACGGCGCTACGCGGATGAAATCCGAACGCTCCCGCACGTCGAGCATCGGCGGCCCCACGGTGTACCACGTCTTGTGATGCGCTGTCTGCGCATGCGCCTCGATGGCGGCCTGGTCCCGATAGACCTCGTAGTACATGATTCGGGTGGGATCTTCCGGGTCGACCAGCACGTCGAACTGCAGGCAACCCGGTTCGGTCGTTCTTGCCGCTTCGGCATTCGCGTTCAGCGCTGCCATCAACTCCTCCACCTTGCCCGGCTTGATGCGGCAATTGACCACCAATACGACGTTTCCTTTACTCATGAATCTCGCTCCTTAGTCACCGCCGCTGAACCGCGCTTCGGCTCGAACGGCGTTTGTTGTGGGTCATGGCAGCATCCCAGACCGCACATGGCGCTGCGATCCTAATGCTATTATCATTATACTTATATAGACCAACACAGCAAGCCAACTTCGCGGCAATCGACATCATTGCAGCGCACGAACCGACAAGGAGAGGCGATCTAGTCTCCTGTACGCGCCAATGATCGTTATGTTGTATAATATTTTCATTATGTTCAATACAACGGCCGTTCGCCGCCGGCAGGAATATCTTACCCATGGAAACCAGTCATTTCAGCCGTAAGCTTCCGCTCTGGTACCAGGCTTGCGAGTCGATCCGCGCGGAGATCTACAACCGGCTGCGCACCAGCGAACTCCGCCTCCCACCCGAGAGCCAGCTTGCAGAGGAGCATGGCGTCAGCCTGATCACCGTCCGGCAGGCATTGACGGTACTGGAGAGCGAGGGTCTGATCACGCGGACTCGCCGCCGGGGCACTATCATCAATCCACTCGAAGCGCAGCCAAGGAAGGAGATGAAGGTCCTGGGAACACTGGCGACAGTGTTCAACCACGACTCGGCTGCGGAACTCGACCTGCTTGAGAAGCTTCTGGTCGTCACCCCCGAGGACCTGAAGGCGACCTTCCGCGACGCGACGCACCTGACCTATATGCGCCGCCTGCGCCATGACAAGAACGGCCCGATCAACTACGCGGTCAATTACATGCTTCCCGAGTTCGGTGAGAACATCACCGAGGCCGATATGCAGAAGATGCCGATTCCGCGGATCCTGCGGGACAAGTTCAATGTCAATGTCATGCGCATCGACTACAGCGCCAGCGCAATGGAAGCCTCCGCCGATATTGCGAGCCACCTCCGGGTGCCGCCGAAAAGTGCAATCCTGAATCTGGTGGCGACGGTCTTCGATCATACGGAGCGCGTGGTCGATGTCGGGCGGATCTATTGTCCCGCGGGCAAGTTCTCCTTCGATATCTCGATCGACATGTCATAGCGGCCGCGCATGCTCGGGCGGCGCGCCCGCTCTCAGAATCTGTGCTTGATGCCGATCTCGCCGCCGAAGTGTTTCGGCCTGGCATTGCTGTCGTGCACGATGTCGGCATACAGCGAGGTGCGCTTCGACAGCGAGTAGTAGTAGGCGATACCGGTCTTTTCCATCAGCGTCCGATCAGAAGTGGTATCCCTGAGCTTGCCGTGGGAAATGTGGATCTGGCTGTTCCGGATCGGAATCGTGGCGCCCAGGATCAGGGACACGCGCCGGTTCCCCGTATCCGTCATGCCGCCGCCCATCGAGGCGCGCAGCGTAAATGCCTGCGTTTCATAGACGCCGGTGACCATGTGCCAGATGGCCCTGTCGCCGCCAGGCCGGTCGTATCCATACGCCGCGAGGACGGAACCGGCCCGGTAGGAAACGGAAAAGGAAACCGGACGATGCGGCACCTTGTTGCCCTCGGCCTCCGCGACCTGGCCAGAGAACGTCAAGCCGTCCACGTCAAACTGATAGTTGACGGATTTGTCGTTGTATACCCTGCCGATGCCGCCGGTGCTGATCAGGAACATCGACATCAGCGTGCTGTTGTAGAGCGGGTCCGCGGGAATCTGCACGTTCCAGCTCGCTGGCGTGTATTCCCGCCCGACCCAGAACCGCCCGAACCGGCCGAGAATGCCCACCATCGAGCGGTCGTTGAACAGCCTGGTCGGATCCCGCATGGCACCCGTGTCCCCGGCAAAGCGGTTCTCCACATTGAAGAAGGCCTGCATGCCGCCCCCCAGGTCCTCGGTGCCCCGCAGGCCAAAGCGGTTGCCCGATCCGTTCTGCATTGCCCAGGCGCCCTTGCCCGGGTTCTTTGCGATCGCAATATCGATCACGCCATACAACGTCAGCGATTGTCCCCACGCGGTACTGCAGAGGACGAAAAGCAGGAAAGAGACAAACAATTTCATCGGACCACGCTCCCCCATCTGTTGCCTTTGGCACTTCAGGCATATTTATTAAGAATATTTATAAATCTATTGGGCGGAACAGCCTCCTCGCTACACCGCCGGGTGGTCCCTCACATCATGTCTTCAAAGGAATTGATGGACATCTGCGTGCCGCGCAGAACACCGCCGGCATCGAACTGGAAATGAAATACCGCGACCTGCGTCACATACTGGAAGCGGTAGGACCAGACTTCACGCTTCTGCAACGCGTAGTACTGGATCGGCAAGCGGGGCTTGCCGAATCGCGCCACCACATCCTGCTTGGCCCACGCGCCCGGCCTGGCCTGCTGCAGCTCCTCCATCGTCAGCATCTGGCGATAGTCGACCAGGGCGCCATCCGTGTCGAAATCCGCGGCATAGACGAAGAGTCCGAGCGGCTGGCCCGAGTACAGCCAGCGGCTGCGCCCGTCATGCAGCCGAACCTTGTCGGTGGGCTCTCCCAGCCTGGCCTGCAGCGTCCGCGCGGAAATGCCGCGCACCTCCTGCAGTTCAACCATGGTCGGCGCAGCGGCGCAACCGGCCAATGCAAGCGCGGCACCGGCGCTTGCCAGAAAACCGCCGAGCGCACTCAATCGGTCTTTTTCCATTTTCATCAGCGATTCCCTGAGGGGGTGAGGAATCCCCGGGATAAATCCACGGGGCAAATGGGGAACAGGAATTCCCGCAGACAGAGGCTGACGGCGCAGGCCCTGCCTGCGCCGCTGATGCCGTCAGGCGCCCAACTTACGGCCTGAGCACATAAGCCGGCGCGGTGGCGTTCTGCCCGATATAGGAGGTCGATCCCAGGAAATTGGGCCGATACGGTTCGGCATGGCTGTTCAGGCCCGCCGGCAGGGCGCCTGCCAGCGCCGGGCCGTTGATGCGCGCCAGCACGCGATCCCTCGCCCGGGTCACGTCCCTGAGCAGCTTCTGCACGTCCCAGCCGACCAGTTTCCCATCGCGGTACACGATCTTTCCGGCAATGACCACGTCGCGCACGTTGCGCGACTCCATCAGCGTGACCACGGTGCCGGGAACGTTGTTCATGGGCGCGGTGTTGAGCGTATTGGCGTCGAGCACGACGATGTCGGCCTCCTTGCCCGGCGTCAGCGTGCCGACCTTGTGAAGCAGGCCTGAGCCCGCGGCGCCGGCAATGGTCATCATCTCGATCACTTGCCGGCTGGTCACCAGCTGCGGCACCTTCAGCCCCCGCGGGTCGCTCAGCGGGAACACCAGCTCGTTCGCCAGCGCCCGTTGCAGCGTGAATGCGGAACGCATCATCGAGAACGGGTTGGTCGTCATGTTGGTTTCCGTGTCCGGGCTCAGGCTGGGCAGGATGCCGTAGTTCAGCGCAAGCTGGAACGGCGGCATGCCGTGGCGCATCTGCATTTCCACCAGCGGCGAGATCGAAACGTGTGCGCCCCGGTCGGCAACCAATTGCCAGGCGCGCGACCTGACGTTATCCACGCCGATCTGGGCGACCGGCTCGTCCTGCCACAGCGTGCAGTGGACCAGCGTGACATCGGACCAGTCGGCGCCGTTGCGCGGATCCTGCGCAATGCCCTCGACGACTGCACCGTGCGCCGCGTGGTTGTTGATCCAGGCGCCGAACTCCCGCGCGAGTTGCCATCCCGTGTAGTTCTGCTTCTCGCGCGTGCGCGGATCGACCACCGGGTGCCAGTCCAGCATCGCGCCCAGCGTCACCAGCTGGTCCTTCGAGCTGAAGTACGTCTTGGCCAGCCGGCCCAGCCCGAATGACGTATCGCCGCTGCGGCCGGGGTATTCATAGGACTGCTCCGGAAACTGCGCCGAGCGGTCATTGCCCCATCCGTAAGCGTAGACCGCGCGTTGGCCCGAGTCGAAGAGCGCCTGGATCATCGCGTCGGTATGGTCCGGCGTGTGCGATGACTGCGAGGTATCCGTGATCGTGGTGACGCCCTGGGTGATCTGGCTGAGGGACGACACCAACTCGGCGACGTAGCAGTCCTCCGGGTCCATGGGCGGTCGCCCGAGATCCCAGATGGGTGGCTGGCCCGGAACGGGCGGATTCGGCATGAATCCCGGCGTCCAGACCTCCTGGATGGTGGTCGTATAGAATTCGCCCGGCCATTTGGCGACCGGCTGCTGGCTATTGGCCGGTATGGCGCGGATATGGATGCCATCGGACAACGCACTGCGCATCAGCGTCTGGTACTGATGCTGGTGCGTGCTGATGAAGCCGGGCATCACGATGGTTCCGCTGCAATCGATGACCTGCGCGTCGGCCGCTTCCAGATACGGGGCAATGGCCACGATCTTCTTGCCCTCGACCAGGACATCCGCCTGTTCGAAGTCTCCTACCTTCTCGTCAAGCGTGAGAACCGTGCCGCCTTTCAGCAGCAGGCGCGCACCGCGGTTCCCGCCGACTTCCGGGCTCCGATACGCCTGGCTGTATGCGCTGCGAGCCGATGCCTCGCTGGCCGCGTTGCTGGCCCAATTCTCCTGCCCTGCTGCATCCCCCGGCGGCCATTTACCGACTCGCCCGGATTCGCCTTGCTCGTTCATGCTCCGACTCCAGATATGAAGGAAATATTTCCCTGTGGCTGGCGCCTGGACCTGGCGCCATGCTTGCATGCGACTGACGCCTGGCTAGGCTGCAGGCCCAATGCGCAGGTCAATGCTGGCGACGCCTGCGACCACGCCGTGCAGGCTGTCGCCGGCACGCACCGGCCCGACGCCGTGGGGCGTTCCCGTATAGATCAGGTCGCCAGGCCCGAGGCGATAGTATTTGGAGAGATCGGATACCAGCTCCGCCACGTTCCAGATGAACATCGAGATATCGCTGTCCTGCTTCGTCTCGCCATTCACCGAGACCGCGATCCTGCCGCTTTGCGGGTGACCGATTTCCGAAACCGGCACGATCTCCGAGACGATCGCGGACTCCTCGAAATCCTTTCCCACTTCCCACGGCCGGCCCTTGTCGCGCGCGGCGAGCTGCAGGTCGCGCCGCGTCATGTCGAGCCCGCATGCGTATCCGAACACGCAGTCCCAGGCCTCGGCGGGCGACACCCTGAACGCAGGCTTTCCGATCGCGGCAACCAGTTCGATCTCGTGGTGATAGTTGGCAGTTGCCGGGGGATACGGAACGACCGAGTCCGTGTGCGTGATGGCGAACGGGCTCTTGGTGAAATAGAAGGGCGGCTCCGGCGAGACTTCCCTGCCCATCTCCCTGGCGTGGTCGGCATAGTTCAGCGCGACGCAGAAGATGCGGCGCACATGGTAAGGCTGGGTGCTGCCACGAATGGGCACACGCGGCAGCACCAGGCTTTGCGGGTCGAATTCAAGTGAGGTGTTCATGTTCGGTTTGATAGTGGTGTTAAGCGGCGGATCAGGGGACGACGCGATTCAGCAGCGCCTCGGAGGGCTCCCCGCCCCACGGCGAGACAAAGCCCTGGACGATGTCAACGCGCTTGCGTCCCGAGCTTGCGTTCAGCAGGTCGCCATGGGCGTAGTGTTCGTGAACCATCCCCCAGGGGCCGCCCCAGTAGTCGAACACCTGGTTTCCGAGCAGGTGGCGTCCAACGCCATAAAGCGGCTCGTACCCTCCCCTGGCTTGCAGGTGCTCGTGGCCGGTGAAGACATCGTCGAGGTCAACCACCTCGAAGGCGAGATGGTTCAGGCCCGCGGTGGCATTGCTGAAGAACATCGCCACGTGGTGGTCGACGAACTCGTCGCCGCAGTCGCAGCGGTTGAATGACCCCAGCACGTTGTCCGGGCTGCCCTCGTACACCTCCTCTGACGGCAGCAGGCCCAGCACATGCCAGTACCATTCCAGCGTCTCCTGCAACCGGGGGGTGAAGATGACGGCATGGCCGAAGCTCCTGACCCGGGCGGGCCCCATGTGGATCCGGTCCAGTACGCCGACCGTCCTGCCTTGTTCCGGATGGCGATGCGTGATCGGAAGCTCAGGCAGTGGCGCGATGCCGTGGACGACTTCGATCAGGTAGCCATCGGGGTCGCGCAGGCGCACGCGCTTGCCGCCACCGGGCGCGTCGATCGGCTCCACCGCGGAGGCGCCAGGCACCCGCGTCAGCTTCTCCAGGTCTGCCTCGCTGCCCGCGCGGTAGGCCATGCCCAGGAAGGCAGGGCTGCCCTTTTCCGTCACATGGATGTATTGCGCGGGCCCGGTGCCGCGCATGTACAACGTATTCTCGTTGCGCGCGACGCGCACCATGCCGAAATCGAGCAGGAATGCCTCCATCCGGTCCAGATCCGGTGCGCGCAGCCGCCCGTATGCAACGCCGGTTGCCTTGATGATGCTCATCATGTCTCCAGGTGTTGGCTGGCCGCTCGTGGGCGGCCGAGCCTTGTGCTGATTGTTGCTAAGCCGCCTCGGTCTCGGATTCGAGCGTGCTGAAATTGCCCGGCGAAATGACCTCGAGGCATTCGAAATCAGCCGACCAGTCCAGCGCGCCGTGCGTCAGGCCGCCAGGCTGGTACATGCAGTCGCCGGCCTTGAGCGTGACTTCGCCGTGGCCCTCGTGCCAGAGCTTCATCCATCCCTTGAGCATGTAGACGACCTGCAGGTCTACGATGTGCCGGTGACCGCCGATGGGCGACTCCATCGACGCGGTGGCACGAATCAGGTGCACCAGGTAGCGGCCGCTGGTTGCCTTGCGCATGCCGAGATCGCAATACTCGAAGAAGCCCCGTCGTCCATCGCTTTCCCAGCTCAGATCCTCGCCTCTGAGGATCGTCAGTTTCTCCACGTCTTCCATCATGTCTCCTTGTCCAGTTTCCAGAAGATTTGCGCCCGTGCGGGTTGCCGTGCCAGACCCGCAGCCCGCCCGACGCTATGCCACCGGATTGGCCAGCGTGCCAAGTCCGGCGATCTCGATTTCGATGCGGTCCCCTCGCTTGAGATAGACCGGCGGCGTGCGGCCGGCGCCAACGCCTTCCGGGGTGCCGGTGCTGAAAATGTCCCCCGGCTGGAACCGGTACCATTTCGAGAAATACGAGATAAGCCTGGGAATCCGGCAGATGAGATCGCTGGTGCCGCTGTCCTGCATGACCTTGCCGTTCACGCGCGTGGTGATCGCCAGGTCGTGGGGATCCGCGATCTCGTCAGCGGTAGTCAGGACCGGTCCGCATGGCGAGAAGCTGGGCAGGTTCTTGCCGAGGATGTTCCGGTCCCATGCGCGGATGGACTGGAAGCGCTCGGTCGAGGAGAACACCTCGGCTACCCAGTTGCGCGCCGACACGTCGTTGACGATGGTGTAGCCGGCGACATACTGCATCGCCGACGCCTCGTCGACGTTATGGCAGGTCCGTCCGAACACGAAGGCGAACTCGCCTTCGAAGTCGACCTGGTCCGGAAACTGCGGCGGAATCAGGATTGGCTTCTCGTGGCCCGTCAGCGTGTCGGCAGGCTTGATGAAGGCGGTAGGATTTTCCGGCAGCGGCACGTCCGGATACTCGCGCATATGGCGACCGTAGTTGCCGGACGCCGCCAACAACAGGCGCGGTTCCGGGATCGGGGCCAGCAGCGGCGTTCCATGGAACGACACCAGTGCCCCTGTTTCACTGAGCTGGGCGCTCGCGTGGTCGCTCATTTCCTCGACGGCGCGCCGGCACTGATCGACCAGCGCCAGTGCGGGAGCGCCGCCTTCGAGAATGCCGCGCACATCCGCAGGGATAAGCTTCGCCACGCCAAGATGCCGGCGCAGCAGGATCAGGTCGAGGATATTCCCATCGCTCATCAGCAGGCCGGGATGGCCCTTTTCCCCACAGTCGATAGTCACGAATTTCATCTTGCTGTCTCCTTATGCCTGCGCCTTTTTGCCAGTCGGTATGGACGCCCACCCAACCATCTGCCAGCCAAAGGAAGCCAACACCCAGACGCTCTGGAAGAGGCTGTCGATCAGCCGCTTCTCGCCACTGGACATGCCCTGGATCGCAATGTGGCCGTGAACCACCGCGGTATCCCCGTACACCTGGACCGCTGCCGCCGTGCGCTTGATGTCGAGGTACTTCACCGCCCCGCTCGCGATGGAGGCGAGGTATTGCTGCTTGTCGTCCTGCCTCGCGCTGCCGTGGATGTAGACCAGGTCGCCGCCCAGCAGGCGGTCCAGGCCTGCCATATCGCCGCCGATCATCGCGGCATGCCGCTGGTCGTCGGCATTGAGGACCGAGGTGATCTTGCTTTTGGTTTCGTCTTTCATATCGCTCTTCCAGGCCATCGGATGAAGGCTGACATCCGATGGCTATTTTTTGCTTATATCAATAGATCTAATGTGCGGACCATGGCCGCCGGTTATCGTGTCATTGCGCCATGGAATCCGCCACCGATCCGCCTGTCTTCGGGTCCGTCAACGCGCGGCTGCCGGCGCCTGACTGGCCGGGGGAATGGGCAGGAATCAGCCAGATGGCCAGTGCAGAGACCGAGCAGATGGCAGCCATCACCATCAGCGGCACCGTCAGACTGCCGGTCCGCTCCTGGCCGACCCCCATCAGGTAAGGCCCGATGAAGGAACCGAACGACGCAACCGTGTTGACCAGGGCCAGCCCGCACGCGGCGCTCTGCCCGACCAGCAGCGTGGACGCCAGCGCCCAGGCGGGCGGAAAGCACGCGAACAGGAAGGCGCAGGCAACGCTGAGGCCGGCAATGGTGATGTAGATGTTGGTGCTTGACTGGACGCTGATCACGAAGCCCAGCGCTCCCACGAGGACGGCAAAGCAGAAATGCCCGCGACGCTCCTGGAAATAGTCGGACGAATAGCCGAGCACCAGCGTCACCAACACGGTGCCAATCCAGGGAATGGAGGAGATCAGGCCGATGTTGCGAAAGCCGCTGACGCCGGCCGACTGCACCATCGTGGGCAGCCAGAAGACGATGCCGTACAGGCCGAGATAGCCGCCCGCCATGATTGCGCCGAGCGCCCACACGCGCCAGTCCTTGAACGCCAGGAACCAGCCGCCCGACTCATGCCTGGAGGCACGATCCCTGGCGATTGCGTCGAGGACGACGCGCTTCTCATGTGCACTGAGCCACTTTGCGTCCTGGGGCTTGTCCGCGACCAGCAGGAAGAACACGAAGCCCATCAGGATCGCCGGGATGCCCATGACGACAAACAGCCATTGCCACCCGGCCAGCCCGGCCGTGCCGGACATCGACTCCAGGATCCAGCCGGACAACGGGCCAATGAACAGGTTGCTGATCGGGAACACCAGCAGCAGCAATGCCATGACCCGGCCAAAGCGCGCCCGCGGGAACCAGCCGGACAGGTAATAGACGATGCCGGGGTAGAAGCCCGCCTCCATGAGGCCCAGCAGGAACCGGGCCATATAGAACTGCTCCGGCGTGCGCACCAGGATCGTCCCGACCGTGACGATGCCCCAGCTCACCATGATCCTGGCAATCCATTTCTTCGCACCCACGCGCGCCAGGATGACGTTGCTCGGCACTTCGAACAGCAGGTAGCCGAGCGAGAAGATCCCGGCGCCAAAACCGTAGGCCGCGGCTGACAGGCCGAAGGCCTCGGTGATCTGCAACTTGGCAAAGCCGACAATGAAACGGTCGAACAGCGCAATCATCGAACAGATGAACAGCAGCGGAAGGATGCCTCGCGTCACGCGCCGGAATACCTTGTCCTCTTCTTCCTTGCCGATCTCCGCCGGCAAGCTTGTCCTGATAGTCGAATCAGAATTGATCATGGTGAACCCTTCTCTTTCTGGATGAGCCAGCCCTTGCCGGGACGCCGGCAAGGGACGGTGAATCGCGTGGCAATACCCAAAGACCGGCATGCCAGCCCGGGACAGCTTCCGCCTCAGGGCGCGACGCGCTCGTAGATCGCCAGGTCGTGCTCGGCGAACAACGGGATGCCCTCCTGCAGGAATCTCTTGAAATGCGGCGTCTGCTGATGCGCCTGCAGCGCCGCCAGATCCCGGTAGACCTCGTAGACGACAATGCGCTCGTCGCTGTCCTCGGCGATCGTGACATCGAACTGCAGGCAACCGGCTTCGGTCTGCAGTGCCGCCATGCGGTTTTTCTCCAGCTCATCCAGCAGTTGCTGCCGCTTGCCGGCCTGCGGCTGGCAGGCCACCACCACCACTTGCTTTCTCTCGCTCATCAGTGTCCCCTCTTGCTTGTTGTGTATTGCTTCGCTTCGCCGGGCGGGCGACCTGTCGCGTGCCGCCCGAACCGCCTCAGCCGCGCCGGGTCACGGTGCCGTGCGTGACAGCCGCACCGGCTGCCGCACTTCGAGAAGCGGCGCGCCTTCGGTCACCCATCGCTTGTGGTGAGCGGTCTGCGCGTGTGAATCGATCGCCGCCTGGTCCCGGTAGACCTCGTAGTACATGATCTTGGTCGGATCGTCCTTGTCGACGCTGACGTCGAAATGCAGGCAGCCCGGCTCCGCGCGGGAGGCTTCCGCATTCGCCAGCAACTCCGCCATCAGCTCCTTCACCTTGTCGCTCCGGATCCGGCAGTTCACTGCCAGGACCACGTTCTTTTCGCTCATCGCTTCTTCTCCTTCAGTAGATTGATCTGCTCACAGACCGTACTGCCTGGCGCAGGCGCGCCAGGCACGAATGTCCATCACGCGGACGTGAACGCTTGCGGCACAGACGCCCAGGCCGCCATTTGCCATTGCTTGTCCGACCTGACCCACACGCTCTGGAACAGGCCGGTCATGCCCTTGCGGCTGCCCTCGCGCAACACACTGAGCGAAAGCTGTCCGTGCATGACGGCGGTCGGCCCATAGACCTGCACGACTGCCTCTGACCGCTTCAGCTCGACGTATTTGACGAGACCGCTCGATACCGCCTTGAGATAGGCAGCCTTGTCTTCCGTACGCGCAGTCGCATGCGTATAGACCAGGGACTCCGCAAGCAACGCATCCAGCGCGGCCACGTCGCCGGCCAGCATGGCCGCATATCTCGCGTCATCCGCCGCCATCACCGCCGCAATGTCGGCGCTCATCTTCTCGTTCATCTCCACCACCTTTTCGAGGTTTTCAGGGTTGCCCCGGACAATGTTCCGGGCCGTAAAATTAATGATAATATTTATATACTCTTATAAGACAAGATCAATCAGGGATTCCCCGCGATGCCCGGCCTCGGGCGGCGCGAGCCTCACATATTCGCTTCGCCCGGCAACTGAAATTCGACGGCCAGCGCTCGCGAATCAACGACTTCGATACAGCCACCTCGTCACTTCTCATGGATATCAAGCAACTCCGTGCATTGCTGGCCGTCGCAGAAACCGGCAGCACGACCAAGGCGGCGGAACGCCTGCACATCGTCCAGCCCGCCGTCTCCCGCCACATCCGGCTTCTCGAGGAGGAGCTGGGCGTCGAACTGTTCGAGCGCGAACGGCACGGCATGCTGCTGACCGATGCCGGCAAGACCCTCGCGGAGTACGGCCGGCGTGCGCTGCGCGAACTGGATCGCGCCAGGGCGGAGATCCAGCCCGCCGCGGGCCTGGTCTCAGGCACGGCGGACATTGGCCTCCTTCCCAGTTGCGGCGAACTCCTGGCGCCGGAACTGGTTGCCACGCTAAGGGACCGGCATCCGCAGCTGGGCGTCCGCCTGACGGTAGGCTATGCCGGGCATTTGCGGCAGTGGCTCGAGTCGGGCGACGTGGATGCCGCGCTGATGTATGACGACAAGTCGGTCACGGGCCTGCAGGTGCAGGCCTTGCTCGACGAGCAGCTGTACTTGGTGGGGCGGCCAGGCACGCTGCCACAGGCCGGGCCGCTTTCCGTCATGGACCTGGAGGGACTGGCGCTGGTGCTGCCGAATCCGCCGCATGGTCTTCGCAATGTGGTGGAGCATGCTTATGCCGTCTCCGGTATCGACCTCGTTATTGCCGCCGAAACCAATTCGCTCAGCGTGCAGAAGTCGCTGGTAGCGAAAGGCTTCGCCCATACCATCCTGCCAAGTTCCGCCATCTCCGACGACCTGGCGCGTGGCACCCTGGCCGCCACGCCCATTGCCTCGCCGGCCCTGTCTCGCCGCATCCTTCTCGCGCGGCTTGCCACGCGCACCCAATCCACCGCCGCCTCCTGCGCGACCGCGGCGCTCGTGTCGCTGATGAAGCGCCTGGTGCAGGACGGCATCTGGCGCGGTGCGACATGGATCGGCGCGTAAAAAAAATCGCCATGACATCGCGGCTGCTCACGGGGTGCCAGCGGATCGCGAAAGGATTGGCCGGCGGCGCCTCCGTATTGATCCAGACACTTCTGGTCTGCCTGGCAAGAGGTTCGGACCTGGATTTGTCATCGGAAATACGCGGCATTCGCTTCGGTGGATCAGTGGTCATGATCTTAGAACTGATATTCATCGAAGGTGAAATTCAACTTGCTGATCTGAAGGATCAGTTAACGTGATACCGGGCGCCGCGACGCAATCCTGTATTTCAGAGACGAGTTGGCAAGAAGGCCGGATCGCTGCACCAGGACAGCGCGGTTCAGCGCTTAGATGTCGCCGTCGGACCAGCCGCGGCCAATGCCTTCAGCTCGGGGGTGTTGAAGAAGTGCTCGCGCGCACAGGCGCCGTCCCTCGACTTGGAGGTCTGGTGGTCGGCGTCGACGCATTCCATCGTCCGCCGCGCCAGGATGCCGGCCTTGTCGCCATTCACCGCCTGATCCATGCCCCGCATCACGCCAGGCGCGCCCGGGCATCAAGCCGGATCCAGGACGTCCGACCTCGGCTGGAACCGGTGGATATGAATCGTCTGCCAGACGCCGGCCTGATAGAACGGATCGGACCGGTTGAATGCGATCACGGCCTCCTTGCTCCTTGCCCGGACCAGGAACAAGCTGCCGATCATGTGCTCACCGCCGTCGGACATCAGCGGGCCGCGCAGCACGCATTCGACAGGCGCCGCGGCCAGGTAGGCACGGTGCGCGTCATGGCTTGCCAGCCGGCGCGGCAGCGCGTCGGCATGGTCCAGGCAATGGATGATGAAGTACGTGTCGTCCGGGTCCATCGGCGCTGCTCCGCATGCTGCCATCAAGAGGCTCCTGGCACAGGCGGCGCGCTCGCGGCCGGCATCGGCGTCGAGGCCCAGGCCAGCATCTGCCACGCGCCCTGATGGCGCCTCCACACGCTGAGAAAGCGGTTGTCGAGCGTGCGCTCCGCCCCGTCCACCACGGCCCTGAGCAGGGCCTTGCCCTGCATCACGGCCATGTCGCCGTAGATCGCCTGCCCCACCTCCGCCAGGCTCGCATGCAGGTAGCGCACCCGCCCGCTGCGGATCGAGCCGAGGTACTCCGCCTTGCTCTCGCGCAATGCCGAGGAGTGCGTATAGGAAAGCTCGTCGGCCAGCAGGGCATCGAGCGCAGCCAGGTCGCCGGACAGCATGGCGCGATACCGTGCCTGATCGGCTTGCGTGAGTGCGGCAAGGTCCGCGGGTTCGCCCAGTGCCATCGTTGTGGTCTCCAGGTCAGCCATGAAGGTAAGCCTTCACCAGGGTCTTGTCGTTCAGCAGGGCCTGCCATTCGCCGCGCCGGACTTCATGGATCACGCGCCCCACCGACAGCACATAAGCGCGATCCGTCATCTCCGCGGCGATCGCCACGCTTTGTTCGACCAGCAAGATGCTCAGCCCGCGCGCGCGCAGCTGGTTCAGCACCGCCAGGATCTCCTTGACGATGCGGGGCGCCAGGCCGGTGGTGAGTTCATCCATGATCAGCAGGTCGGGCTGGAGCAACAGTGCGCGCGCAATCGCCACCATCTGCTGCTGCCCCCCGGACAGCAGCCCGACCGCGCTGTCGGCGCGTTCGCGCAGCAGCGCAAACAGATCGCATACATCGTCATAGGTGTAGCGCAGCGCGCCGCCGCGGGCGCGCTTGCCGGCCTGCTCGGCCAGGCGCAGGTTGTCGCGCACCGACAGCTCGGCAAACAGGTTGCGGTTTTCCAGCACTACGCCGATGCCGTGCTTGAAGCGGCGATGCCCGGGGACATGGCCGATCTCCGCCCCGTCCTTGACGATGCTGCCGGCCATCGGCCGGATCAGGCCGGCCAGCGTGCGCACCAGCGCGGTCTTGCCGGCGCCGTTGGCACCCACCACCGCCACCGCCTCGCCCGGCGCGACCGTCATTTCGATATCGTGCAGCACCGGTACCGCGCCGTAGCCGGCGCGCAGGCCTTTCACGTTCAGCATGGTCAGACTCCCAGATAGGCTTCACGCACGCGCGGGTCGGCCTGCACCTCGTGCAGCGCCCCGCTGGCGATGATTTCACCGTAATAGAGGACATGGGCCGTGCCGCAGATCGTCATCAGCCCCATGTCGTGCGAGACCAGCAGGATGGTCATGCCCTCCTGGTGCAGGCGCACGATCCATGCGCGCAGCAGTTCGATCTCTTCGCTGTTCAGCCCCGACGACGGCTCGTCCAGCAACAGCAGTTCCGGATTGCCGATACAGGCACGCGCCAGTTCGACGATGCGCCGCTGGCCGGCCGGGAGGGTGCCGGCCCGGTGCTGCAGCAAGCGCTCCAGCCCGAATTTGCCGGCACATGCCAGCGCCGCATCGTGCATGGCCGCCAGCTCGCGGCGCGACGCCGGCGTGCGCAGCATCGCCTGCAGCACGCCCGCGTGGGTGGCCTTGTGACAGCCTGCCATCAGGTTCTCGAGCACGGTCATGTGCTCGAACACCTGCGGCGTCTGGAAGGTGCGCACCAGGCCGGCGCGGCTGCGCTGCTGGACGGTGTCGGCGGTGATGTCCCGCCCCGCCAGCGACACCTTGCCCCCCTTCGGGCGCAGGAAGCCGGAGACGATATTGAAGCAGGTGGTCTTGCCGCTGCCGTTCGGGCCGATCAGGCCGACGATATGGCCGGCCGGCACGTCGAAGCTGACATTGCGCAGCACCTCCAGCCCGCCGAAGCTGTGCGCGACCGCGTCGAGGCGCAGCAATGCCTGCGCCGGGCGCACGGCTTGTGGCGCCGTGCCAAAAGCAGGAACGGGATGGTTCACCTTGCCTCCTTCAAGCCGCGCATGCGCTGCAGCGCACCAGCGATGCCGCCCATCATCCCGCCGGGCATCAGCGTGACCACCAGCACCAGCACCGCGCCGAACAGCACCTGGTGGAAATCCCCCAGCCCGCTCAGCAGTTCCGGCACGAGCGAGACGAACAGCGCACCAAGGATCACGCCATAGGTCGAGCGGGCACCCGCCACCACCGGCACCAGCAGGAACACGATGGAGCGCTCCACCGTAAAGCTCTGCACGCTGACGAACGACACATAGTGGGCAAACAAGGTCCCGGCCAGCGAGCCCAGCATGGCCGACAGCACGAACATCGAGGTCTTCAGCCGGTGCATGTCCACGCCCAGCACCTGCGCCGCCGGCGCGGCATCGCGCATGGCCCGCATGGCCAGGCCCGGGCGGCCCTTGACCAGGTTGTCGACCAGCCACAGCAGCACCGCGAGCAGCGGCCAGACGAAGTAGTAGTAGCGCTCCGGGGTGTCCAGCACATAGCCGAACCAGGACAGCTTGGGTATGCCGCCGATTCCCAGCGTGCCGCCGGTCAGCCAGTCCCACTCGAAGAACAGCACGTTGGCGATGCTTCCCACCGCCAGCGTCGCCAGCGCCAGGAAGAAGCCGCCCAGGCGCAGCACCGGCATGCCGATGGCCGCAGCCAGCGCGGCGCTGATGACCAGTCCGGCAGCCGCACCGGCCAACGCCGGCCAGCCCAGCGCCGTGGTGCAGTACGCCGAGGCATATGCGCCGATGCCGTAGAACGAGGCCTGCGCCAGGTTGACGATGCCGCACTGCCCCAGCAGCAGGCCCACGCCAAGGCCGCCCACGGCCAGGGTGGCGGCGAAGTTGAGCAGGTCGACGTGGTGCCGCGACAGCAGCTGCCCCGCCACCACCCACAGCAACACGCCAGCCAGGATGAACGCGCGTGACGGGTTCATGGTTATCCTCCCTTGCGCCCGGCCCGGCCCAGCACGCCGTTGGGCAGCAGAATCATGATGACGATCAGGATCGACAGCGCGATCACGTCGCGATAGCCGGACGGGAAACCCACCACCGCCAGCGATTCGGCCAGGCCGAGCAGCAGGCCGCCCGCCACGGCCCCGAGCGGATTGCCCAGGCCGCCGAGAATGGCCGCGGCAAAGCCCTTCAGCGTGAGGCCGATGCCCATCTGGTAGTTCATCGACAGCAGCGGCGTGACCAGCACGCCGGCGATCGCCCCGAACCCGCCGCCAAGCAGGAACGTGTACGTGCGCATGCGGCGCACGTTGATGCCGGTGGTGGTGGCGCCATCCGGATCGAGCGAGGCGGCGGTCATGGCCAGGCCGGTCAGGGTCCTGGTGTAGAACAGGCGCAACGCACCGACCAGCAGCACCGCAATGCCGATCAGCGCCAGCGCATGCACGGGCGTGGTGGCGCCGAACAGCTCCACCACCCCCTCCCCGCCGAGCGCCGGCAGCAGGTGCGAATCCCGGCCGCCGAAGTAGAGCGCCGCGGCCGACAGCGCAAAGGCCAGGCCAATGGTCAGCAGCAGGAAGCTCTCTTCGCCGGCGCCGCGGCGCAGCATCGGCCGCACGAACAGCACGTCGATGGCCAGGCCGCTGGCGGCGCCGGCGGCAATGCCGCCGGCAATCGCCAACGCATATGGCAGGCCCAGCGCCTTCAGCGCGAACACCGCCACCAGCGCGCCGATCACCGCGAACTCGCCCTGCATCGCATTGACGATGCGCGTGCCCTTGAAGATGATGGCCATGCCCACGCCGATCAGCGCGTAGACGAAGCCATTGGTGATCCCGGACAGGATCGCCTGGAATACGAGGGTGGTGGACATACCAGCTCCTTTCCCGCGACCGTCGCAGGCTATGGTTTGGCCTTGTAGGGCAGCCGCTCGAACTGACCCTTCTGCAGCTTCGAGTACGTGAAGCCGGCCAGCGTCATGCCGCCCATGTCGGGCGCGGCGAAGTCGTAGCCGCTGGTGACGCCCTGGTAAGGCCGGCGCAACGCGCTGCACAGCTTGTCGCCCGGCGCATCGGCACCGGCCGCCTTCAGGCCTGCGGCCAGGGCCATGACCGCATCCCAGCCCACCGCCGAGAAATGCTTGGGCAGCTTGCCGTACTCCTTGCGGAAGGTCTCGACGAATTCCTTCTGCCCCGGCAGCGGGTCCTCGGACACGATGAACTCGGGATGGATGATGTTGTCCGCGGCCTCGCCCATGGCCTTGACGGTCTCGTAGGTAGCCGTGCCATGCACGGAGATGATGGGAACGCCGACCTTCAGCTGGCGCACGTTGCGGAACGGCGCGGGCGAGGTCGAGATGACGATGATGGCATCCGGCGTGGCCGCCTTGATCTTGGCCGCCTGCGTGGTGACATCGGTGGCAGCGATCTCGAACTTCTCCACCTGGATGAAGCTGACGCCGTACTCGCGGTCCAGCGTCTTCAGGCTGGTCCATACCACCTGCCCGTAGCCCGAGTCATGCAGCACGCCGACGCGCTTCAGGCCGTTGTCGCGCGCATAGGCCAGCACGGCACGCGCGTTGAGCTCCTGCGACGGCGTCAGGTGGAACACACAGTGGCGTTCGCGCTCCACCGCGGGCCCCAGTCCCGAGAACGAAAACAGGGGCACATTCTGTGCCTGTGTGATGCCGCCGATGGCAACCGTCTGTGCAATGCCCGATGGCCCGACGATGGCGCGAACCTTGTGCGTATGGAGCAGCGCGTTCGCCTTGGCGACGGCGGAATCCGGGCTGGAGCCGTCGTCTTCGACAATCATTTCCAGCGGCCGCCCGCCAATACCCCCACGGGCATTGACGACCTTCTGCGCCAGCAGCGCGCCTTCGCGCTCGGCCTGGCCCACGGCGGCAAGGCCGCCGGTGATCGAGAACAGGCCGCCGATGCGGACCGGTTCGGCGCCGGGCTTGCCCTGGGCCAGCACCGGCGGCATCGCCAGGGCCAGGGCAAGCCCGGTGGCGACGAACAGGGCGCGTGGCGCCCGGGTGATCGGGTTGTGGTTCATGTCTCCATCCTTTTTTATAGGTATCGGGTTGGCCCGATTACACTGCGCCGGGCTCGCCTGCCCACTCGAGCACATCGGCCAGCGCGGCGATGTCGAGATGGTCCTGCCGGTGCTGCTGCATCAGCGCCAGGTATTGCCGCACCAGCGACGACATCGGCAGCGCGACCGCGTTGTCGCGGGCCACCGCCAATGCCAGGTCGAGGTCCTTCACCACCAGCGAGATCGGGCCGACGGCGGCGTAGTCGCGCTGCTTGAGCTGCTCTGCCTTGGTGCGGTAGTGGGCGCTGCCGACGATGCTGTCGTTGATCGCATCGACCATCAGCGCGCGGTCCAGCCCGGCGCGCGCGCCGAAGGCCAGCCCTTCGCCGATCACCGCGGTGCTCATGAACACCATCATGTTGATCATCAGCTTGATGACACGGGCCTCGTCCGCGCCGCCCACGTAGGACTGGCGCGCGGTCAGGCAGGCCAGGATGGGCTGCACCGCGTCGAAGGCCGGCCGCGGCCCGGACACGAAGCAGCTCAGCTGCGCGCTGGCCGCCAGCGATACCGTGCCCGACACCGGCGCGCGCAGAAAAGCGGCGCCGCGCCGCGCAAGCGCGGCGGCCACCTCTGCCGAGGCGTCGGGCGAGACCGTGCTCATGTCGACAAAGACCTTGTCCGCGGTCGCGGCCCCGGCAACGCCGCCAGGGGCCAGGAACAGGTCGCGCAGCCCGTCATCGTCGAAGATCGTTGAGAACACCACATCGGAGTCCGCCACCAGTGCCTGCGCGGCAGGCGCCACCGCGGCCCCTGCTGCGGCCACCGCCTCGCACTGCGCCGGCACCCGGTCAAAGACCGTGAGCCGGTAGCCGGCTTTCAGCAGGTTCAGGCACATCGGCCGGCCCATGGCGCCAACCCCGATCCATCCAAGCCGCGGTGATTGCACCGCGTGTGCGTTGCTTGTGTTGGTCATGGCCCGCCCCCCTACTCGACCCTGACGCCGGACAGCTCGACCAGCTTGCGGGTCTGGCGGGTCTGCGTCTCGATGTACTGCGAAAACTGCGCCGGGCTCAGCTTCATCGGCACCATGCCCTGCGCGGCGAAGTGCTTCTCGACGAAGTCCTTGTCGTCCAGGATCTCGCGGATGGTGGCGTTCAGCTTGTCGACCACCGCGCGCGGCACCTTGGCCGGGGCCAGCACGCCGTAGACGGCCGAGATGTCCATGTCCTTGTAGCCGGCCTCGGCAAAGGTGGGCACCTGCGGCAGCGCGCGCGTGCGCTTGTCGCCGCTGACGGCGAGCACCTTGAGTTTCTTTGCCGCAACAAAGCTCTGGATCGTCGGCAGCGCCGGGAAGGTCATCAGGATCTGGCCGCCGACGACGTCTGCCACCGCCGGCGCCGAGCCCTTGTACGGCACGTGGACCAGGTCGGTGCCGGCCAGCTTGTTGAACAGCGCGCCCATCAGGTGCGGCTGGCTGCCGCTGCCGAACGAGCCGTAGCTGAGCGCTTGCGGGCGGCCCTTCGCATACGCGGCCAGGTCCTTGACGCTGTCCACCGGCAGGCTGCCCGATACGGCCATGACCAGCGGCACGTAGCCGATCGTCGCCACCGGGGCAAAGTCGCGCGCGACGTTGTACGACACGGACGGCAGCACCACCGGGTTGAGCACGAAGGTGGCATCGTTGGTCAGCAGCAGCGTGTAGCCGTCGGGCTGCGCCTTGGCCACCGCGTCGGCGCCGATCACGGTATTGGCACCGCTCTTGTTTTCCACCACCACCGGCTGGCCCAGCTTCTCGGACATGCGCTGCGCCAGTTGCCTGGCGATGATGTCGGTGGTTCCGCCCGGTGCGTAAGGCACCACCATGCGGATCGGCTGCGCGGGATAGGTCTGCGCCAGTGCGGGGGCCGTGCCTGCCAGGCAGGCCAGGCCGAAGGCTGCGGCACGCAGCGCGTGGGTCGTATGAAATTGCCAGGACATAGGGTCTCCATCCATTGTCTGTGTCGACGGTGCCGGCTCGGACGGCCGGCTGCCGCCAGGGGATCATTCAGTCAAAGAGCCAGGGCTCGACTTGCCGCCGCGCCTGTTCGTAATCCCGGATCTGCCCGGCATGGCGCAGCGCCAGCGCGATATCGTCCAGGCCGTTCAGCAGGCAGTGCTGCTTGAACGGATCCAGCGTGAAGGCAATGGCCTCGCCCGACGGCGTCACCACCTGCAGCGCGGCCAGGTCCACCTGCAGCCGGTAGCCCGGCGTGGCCGCGGTCTCGGCGAACAGGCGCTCGACCACGTCCGGCGCCGCCACGATCGGCAGCAGGCCGTTCTTCAGGCAGTTGTTGTAGAAGATGTCGGCGAAGCTGGGCGCGATCAGCGCGCGCAGGCCGAAGTCCTCCAGCGCCCACGGCGCATGCTCGCGCGATGAGCCGCAGCCGAAGTTCTCGCGCGCCAGCAGGATCGAGGCGCCGCGGTAGCGCGGCTGGTTCAGCACGAAATCCGGGTTGAGGGGCCGGCTGCTGCAGTCCTGCCCAGGCTCGCCGTGGTCCAGGTAGCGCCAGTCGTCGAACAGGTAGGGGCCGAAGCCGCTGCGCCGGATCGACTTCAGGAACTGCTTGGGCAGGATGGCGTCGGTATCGACATTGGCTCGGTCCAGCGGCGCCACCAGGCCGTCCAGCGTGGTAAAGGCTCTCATTGCTCGGTTTCCTCCGGTGGTCTACAGCGAGCGAACATCGATGAAGTGGCCCGCCACCGCGGCCGCGGCCGCCATCTGCGGGCTGACCAGGTGGGTACGCCCGCCCGGCCCCTGCCTGCCTTCGAAATTGCGGTTGGAGGTGGAAGCGCAGCGCTCGCCGGCCACCAGGCGGTCATCGTTCATGCCCAGGCACATCGAGCAGCCCGGTTCGCGCCATTCGAAGCCGGCGGCGATGAACACCTGGTCCAGCCCCTCGGCCTCGGCCTGCGACTTGACCAGCCCGGAGCCCGGCACCACCAGCGCCTGCCTGATGCGCGGCGAGACATGGCGCCCGCGCAGCACCGCCGCCGCCGCGCGCAGGTCTTCCAGGCGCGCATTGGTGCATGAGCCGATGAATATTTTGTCCAGCGCGACCGCCTCGATCGGCGTATTCGGCAGCAGGCCCATGTAGTCCAGCGCCTGCTCGATGCTCTTGCGCCGCACCGGGTCGCGCTCGTCGCGCGGATCGGGAATGCGCTCGCCGACGGCCACCACCATTTCCGGCGAGGTGCCCCAGGTCACGTGCGGGCGGATCGCGGTGGCATCCAGCTCCACCACGGCATCGAAGGCGGCGCCCGGATCGCTGCGCAGCGTGCGCCAGTAGCCGGTGGCGGCGCCCCACATCGCACCGGCCGGTGCCTGCGGGCGGCCGTCCAGGTAGGCCAGCGTGGTTTCATCCACCGCCACCATGCCGGCGCGCGCACCCGCTTCGATCGCCATGTTGCACACGGTCATGCGCGCCTCCATGCTGAGGCCGCGGATCGTGCTGCCGGCAAACTCGATCACGTGGCCGGTGGCGCCGGCGGTACCGATGCGGCCGATCAGCGCCAGCGCGATGTCCTTGGCGGACACGCCACGGGGCAGCTCGCCCTCCACCTGCACCAGCATCGACCTGGGCTTCTTCATCCACAGGCATTGCGCGGCCAGCACCTGCTCGACTTCAGAGGTGCCGATGCCGAAGGCGAATGCTGCGAACGCCCCATGCGTGGACGTGTGCGAGTCGCCGCAGGCAATGCTCATGCCGGGCAAGGTGGCGCCGCGCTCCGGACCGACCACGTGCAGGATGCCCTGGCGCGGATCGTCCATGCCGAAGTTGACGATGCCGGTGTCCGCGCAGTTCCGGTCCAGGGCCTCGACCTGCGCCCGGCTGACCGGATCGGCAATGCCCAGCTTGCGCGCGGTGGTCGGCACGTTGTGGTCGGCCGTTGCCAGCACGGAAGCGGCGCGCCACACCTTGCGCGCGTTCAGGCGCAGGCCTTCGAAGGCCTGCGGGCTGGTCACCTCGTTGACCAGGTGGCGGTCGATATAGATCAGCGCGGGCCCGTCCGGCTCCTGGTGGATCACGTGGCTGGCCCAGAGCTTGTCGAGCAGGCTCGCCGGGCGGTCGGGTTCAGTCATGGGGGTCTCTCCTTGTATTTCTCGTGGCGGACGCGGGTTACCTTGCGCCCACCCATTCAGGCACCGGATGCAGCTCGGTGCTCTTGCCGGCCTTGACCACCTGCCCGGATATATCGTGTCCGACCAGCGCCGGCAGCTCGCGCGCCGCGCCAAGCAGCCGGTCCAGGTCGACACCGGTGTCGATGCCGGACGACTCCAGCATGTGCACCAGGTCTTCCGTGCAGATGTTGCCGGTCGCGCCCGGCGCAAAGGGGCAGCCGCCCAGCCCGCCCAGCGACGCATCGAAACTGTCCACGCCCGCCGCCAGGCCGGCCAGCACATTGGCCAGGCCCATGCCACGCGTATTGTGGAAATGCAGGGTCAGCGGCACGCCCGGGAACCAGCGCAGGAACGCCTCGACCAGCTTGCTCACCTGGCGCGGGTCGGCCATGCCGGTGGTATCGGCCAGCGTGATGCTGTCCATGCCCAGCTCCAGGTAACGGCCCGCGGCCCACTTCACCCGTTCCGGCGCGATCTCGCCTTCGAACGGGCAGCCGAACGCGGTCGCCACGCAGCCGCTGACGGCCAGCTCGGCCGACTGCGCCAGCTGCATCACGCCGCGGAACTGCTCCAGCGACTGGTCGCAGGTCATGCGCATATTGGCCAGGTTGTGCGTCTCGCTGGCCGACATCACCAGGTTGATCTCGTCGAGGTCGCACTCCAGTGCGCGCTCGCAGCCGCGCGCATTTGGCACCAGCGCGGTGTAGACCACGTCCGGTTGGCGGCGGATGCCTTTCGCGACCGCCTCGGCATCACGCAGGTTCGGGATCGCCTTGGGCGAGACAAACGAGGTGATCTCGATCCTGGCCAGTCCGGTTTCGGAGAGGCGGTCGATCAGCGCGATCTTCTGTTCGGTGGGGACGAATTCAGGCTCGATCTGGAAGCCGTCGCGCACGGACACTTCATTGATGCGCACGCGCCGGGGGGCGTTAGGAAGCCACATGGTTCTTTCCTTTCTTTCCTTTTCGTAGGGGGCGGGCTCAGACCACACCAGCGGCGCGCAGCGCGCGCAACTCGTCGCCGGCAATGCCGATGCCCGCCAGGATCTCTTCGGTGTGCTGGCCCAGTTCGGGGCCGATCCACCTGGTGCGTCCCGGGGTCCCGCTGAGCTTGGGCACGATGCCGGACAGCTCCACCGGCGAGCCATCGGGCAACTGGTGCGGCTCGATCATGTCGCGCGAGCGGTAGTGCGCGTCGCTGCTGATCTCCGCCGCGGTGTAGATCTTTCCGCAGGGCACGGCCACGGCTTCCAGCGTTGCCAGCACCGTGTCGAGGTCATGCGCGGAGGTCCAGGCGGTGATGGCGTCGTCGAGCATGGCGTTGTGCTGCACGCGCCCGTCGTTGTGTGCCAGGCGCGGGTCTTGGCCCAGGTCGTCGCGCCCGATGGCGGCCATGAAGCGCCGGAAGATGGCATCGCCGTTGCCGGCGATGATCACGTACTGGCCGTCCTGACACCGATACGTATTCGACGGCGAGATGCCCGGCAGGCTGGCGCCAGAACGCTCGCGCACATGGCCGAACTTGGCGTACTCCGGCACCAGGCTCTCCATCACGGCAAACACCGACTCATAGAGCGCCACGTCGACAAACTGCCCTTCGCCCTGGTTGGCGCGCAGGTGGTGCATGGCCAGCAAGGCGCCGATGACGCCATACAGCGACGCCAGCGTGTCGCCGATGCTCACGCCCGAGCGCACCGGCGGCCGGTCGGGATAGCCGCTGACATAGCGCAGCCCGCCCATCGATTCCGCAATCGCGGCAAAACCGGGGCGGTCCTTGTAGGGTCCGGTCTGGCCGTAGCCGGAGATGCGCACCATGACCAGCGCGGGGTTCACCTTGCGCAGGTCTTCCCAGCCCAGGCCCCATTTCTCGAGCGTGCCGGGGCGGAAGTTCTCGATCACGATATCGGCTTCGGCCACCAGCTTGCGCACGATCTCCTGGCCCTGCGCCGAACGCAGGTCCAGCGTCAGCGACTTCTTGTTGCGGCTCTGGCTATACCACCAGAGCGAGGTGCCTTCATACAGCTTGCGCCACTTGCGCAGCGGATCGCCGTCCTTGGGCGATTCGATCTTCAGCACTTCGGCGCCGAACTGCGCGAGCAGTCCGCCCGCATACGGGCCTGCAATCAGCGAGCCGAGTTCGATCACGCGGACGCCCTGCAGCGGCATCGTTCCGTTGTTCGCTTCGTTAGCCATGGCGGTTTGCTGCTCCTGTGGATACGGTGGTCTTGATGCAAGATTGGAAGAACTCGCGCGCGCGGTAAAGCAACCATTGGCGAGCCCGCCATCGCGAAAAACGATGGCAGCGCTGGCGCGCTATTCGTCCTCGCGCAGCCGGTCAACCAGCAGCCGCGCCACCGCGGACAGGCCCTCATACGCACGCACGCCGATCACCAGCTGGCGCGCGGCCCATGGTTCATCGAGCGCGACGGTGTGGATGCCAAGGGTCTGCTGGTAAGGCCCGGCGCTGGACCTGGGCAGGATCCCCAGGCCCAGTCCCGCCTGCACCATCAAGCACAGCGCGTCGTAGCCAGGCACGTGGATGCGCGGCTTGAACACGCGGCCGGCCTCGCTGGCGGCCTTGGCCAGCTGCAGATGGATCTGGCTGCCTGCGTGCAGGCTGACGAAGTCGTAGTCGAAGGCCTCGCGGATGGTCACCGACTGCCGCCCGGCCAGCGGATGCGCGCCGGGCACCACCACGACCAGTTCGTCGCGCCGGTAGGGGAACGTCTCCAGTTCCGCACCCACCGCACCCGCGGTGAAGATGCCGATGTCCGCGGCGTTCTCGGCCACCGCGCGCACGATGGCGGTGCTGACGCGCTCTTCCAGGTGCACGTCGATCAGCGGGTACTCGGCCAGGAACGACTTGAGCTGCGCCGGCAGGAACTGCGTGATGGCCGAGATATTGGCCATCACCCTCACCTGCCCGCGCAAGCCGCCGCCGTAGTCGCGCATGCGCACCAGGATGTCATCCAGGTTGTGCAGCACGCCGCGCGCCAGGTGCGCCAGCTCCATCCCTGCCATGGTCGGTTGCACGCCCTTGTTGCTGCGCATCAGCAAGGCCGTGCCCAGCCCCTGCTCCAGCTCGCTCACGCGCTTGCTGACCGCGGCCGCGGCCAGGTGCGCGTGCTCCGCGGCCGCGGCGATGGAGCCGGTTTCGGCCACGGCGACAAACAGGCGCAGCGAAGTGGGGTCGAGTCTCATGATGCGGTGTCTCCCGGATCCGGTGGCCTGCGGTGGCCCCGGCCCTTGTGTTGCAGGCGGTCTGTTGCAGCTAAAATACGGTCATGACCTCCGCCGCCAAACCATCCGCCCCCGTCGACAACGACGCTCCGCCGAAGCTCGAGGAAGGCCACCGCGACTACGTCGCGGCGCTGGCGCGGGGCCTGGCGGTGATCCAGGCCTTTACCGAGACCACGCCGGAACTGACGCTGAGCGAAGTGGCGCAAGCCACCGGCATGACGCCCGCGACCGCGCGCCGCGCGCTGCTGACGCTGCAGGCGCTGGGCTATATCGGCGCCAACGGCCGCCGCTTCGTGCTGCTGCCCAAGGTGCTGTCGCTGGGCGCCGCCTTCCTCAGCTCGATGAACCTGCGCGACATCGTGCAGCCGTTCCTGCAGGAGGTGGCCGAGCGCTTCCGCGATTCGGTCTCGCTTGCCATCCTCGACGGCGACAGCGTGGTCTACCTGGCGCATGTGCCCAGCCGCAGGCGCATCGCCTTCCGCGCTTCGGTGGGTTACCGGCTGCCGGTCCATTGCACCTCCCTTGGCCTGGCCTTGCTGGCGCACGCGCCCAAGGCCCAGCAGAACAAGATCCTCGACAAGGCGCCGTTCCAGAAATTCACCCCGCTGACACTCAGCGATGCCGACGCGCTGCGCGCGGCGCTGGCACGCGCGCTCGAGCAGGGCTATGCCATCCAGGACAGCCAGCTGGAGCTGGGCGTGCTGTCGATCGCCGTGCCGGTGCGCGATCCGCAACAGCGCGTGATCGCCGCCATCAACTGCTCCACCGAAACCGAGCGCACCAGCGCCGACGAACTGGTCGCCACCCGGCTGCCGGCGCTGCGCGAAGCCGCCGCATCGATCGAGGCGGCGATCCGGCGCGCACCGGCGCTGGCGCACTCCATTACCGCCGCGTCCTGAGCGGCTCCGCGCGCTCGCTTACTGCGCCGTTTCAGGCTGCAGCACGATATCCAGGTTGACCAGCTGGTAGCCGTCGCGCTCCGGGTGCGGCAGCGCGTCGACGATGTGGTCGTCGATGGTTGAGAAGATGCAGTCAACCGGATTGGCCGGATCACCGGCGAAATACAGCTGCGACGTCAGCGTCCGGTAGCCAGGCTGCATCACCCGGTAGTGGATGTGCGGCGCGCGCTGCCGGTTGCGGCCCAGCCGCTTCATCAGCACGCCCACTTCGGTATCCTCGCGCCCGATGATGTAGCCACCCGGGCGGATGGTGAACACCTGGAAGCTGCCATCGGCCTCGCAACGCAGCTTGCCGCGCAGGTTGTCTTCGGACTGCGAGTCGTCTTCGTTCTCATAACGGCCAAACTGGTTGGGCTGCCATACGATCATCATCGCGCCCGGTACCGGCTGGCCGGTGGCGGCATCCAGCACGCGGCCGCGCACCTCCAGCCGCTGGCCAGGCTCGTCCTCGGTGGCGATATGGCACGGGTTGGAGCCTTCGGCGATCTCGTCCTTGGGGAACGGACCGGTCACGTTCTGCGGCGTGGCGTGGTCATCGGTGCGTGCCAGGTCCAGCGCGCGCATGGTCAGGCCCATCATGTCGCACAGCATGACCAGCTCATCCTGTTGCGCCACCTTGCCCATCCAGGTGGCGATCCGGTAGAGCTGCTGGTCGGTCAGCTTCAGTTCGTCCAGCATGGCGTGGAAGTGCTTGAGCGCCACGCGGAACTGCGCCTGCAGGACCGGGTCCGCGCCGGGCGCGTCCTCGCACATGGCATCGAAGGCGCGTTGCAGGGTGTAGTTGGCGGGGTTGTTCATTGTTGTCTCCGGTGATTCTGTGTCAGTGGCTGGCGGCGGCCATGTCGATGGCGCGGGCGAACAGGGTCCCATCCGCTTTCAGCTTGTGCTTGGCCGGCTTGTGCGTCGGGGTGTGCGGAATGGCATCCACCACAACGACATAGCGCGGCAGCTTGTGCACGGCCAGCCGGTCGCGTGCCCAGGCGAGCAACTCGCCCGGCTCGACCGACTGCCCGGTGCGGAACTGCACCGCCAGCAGGATCTCTTCTTCGCCCAGGTCCGCCGGCACGCCGATGGCCGCCGCTTCCTCGACTGCGGGGTGCTCGCCGAAGACCCGGTCGAGCTCGGCGCCGGACACGTTCTCGCCCTTGCGGCGGATCACGTCTTTCTTGCGCGCGACGAACACGTAGTAGCCATCACTGTCCTGGCGCACCAGGTCGCCGGTGGCAAACCACCCGTCGCGGAACGCGGCCTCGGTCTGCGCGGCGTCGCGGTAGTAGCCCTGCATCAGCGTCGGGGTGCGGATCAGCAGTTCGCCCGCGGCGCCGGGTGCCACGTCGTGGCCGTCGTCGTCGACGATGCGCGCCTCGGGCACCGGCACGGCCGGGTCCGGGTGCGGCGAGATCAGGCCCATGGTGCCGAGCTTGTGCGGGCCGTTGAACGGATTGGCGATGACGCCGGGGATTTCCGTCATGCCGTAGCACTCGATCAGGCGCGGCACGTGGAATTCCTGCTTCATCACCCGCACCATCTCCTGAGTCTGCGGCGCAATGAACATCTTGGTGATGCGATGGCCCGGAACGAATTCCGCGCGCGGGCGCCGCGCCAGGATGCTGCCGGCGGCAGCCACCAGGTTGACCTCGGTCGCGCCGCTCTCGGCCGCGAAGCGCCAGAACGACGACGCCGAGAAGCGGCGCATCAGCACCAGGCAGCCGCCGCAGGCCAGCGCCCCGCCCACCGAATACATCAACGCATTGATATGGAACAGCGGCATCACGCACATCACGCGCTCGTCCGGCTGCAAGTGCAGGCGGCCGACAAAGGCCTCGGCGGTCAGCACGTAGCCGCGATGGCTGTGCATGGCGCCCTTGGGGAAGCCGGTGGTGCCGGAGGTGTAGATGATCAGGGCGGTGCTGCGGTCGCTGTCGACGCCCGGCGCAGCATTGGCCGGCTGCGCCGCATGCGCCGCGATCGATGCGGCCAGCGTCGGCACGCCGTGATCGCCGTCCTCGTTGGCGCGCAGCCAGACGTCACCGCCCAGGTCCGCGGCCACGGCCGCGCCGGTTGCCAGCGTGCCGGGCGCGCAGACCAGGCCGCACACCTGCGCGTGCCGGAATACGTACAGCGCCTCGTCGAGCCGGTACTCGGGATTGGCCGGCACCATGGTCGCGCCGATACGGGCCAGCGCGAACATCAGCACCACGGTGGACGGATGGTTGGTCGAGAGCACGCCGACACGGTCGCCGGGTCCGACTTGCATCGCCCGCGCCAGCCAGTCCGCGGTGAGGCCGATCCGTTGGTCCAGCTGGCGATAGCTCCAGGTCTCGCCCTCGAACACAAGCGCCGGCTTGTCCGGGTGCGCCGCCACGCGGGCGGCGAGGAAACCGGTCAGCGTGGCATCGTGGGCGCGGTACTGCCTGAGCACATCGAGCGGCGCCACCAGCGCGTCGCGGGCAAGGGGTGCGGGCGGCTTCATGATGCTTGCGCCGGCGCGGCGCTGTAGGTGATGGCGTGTTCGGCGGCGTCGGCCAGGATAAAGCCGATGGGCTGCGCGCGCTCTTCCTGCAGGTGGGCGATCAGGCTCGCCACGCGGGCCAGCATCGGCACGCCCTTGAGCGCGCTGGCGGGATAGCCGGCATCGAGCAACACCGCGGGGATCGCGCCCGACACATTGAGCGGCAAGGCCTTGCTGTAGTGCTCGGGGACCGCCGCGGCCACCGCCTCGAGCGCGGCGACGTGGTCGCCCGTGATGCCGAGTTCACGCGCGAATGCCAGCAGGCGGTGCGCACGCGGATCGCCCTGCTTGTGCGTGGGGTGGCCGAAGCCCGGCAGCGGCTGCCGCGCCTGCCGCAAGGCCCGCACCACCGCATGCGCGCTGTCTGCCAGCGTGCCGGTGTCGCGGCCGGCCAGCACTTGCGCCAGCATCTGCCCGGCGGTTTCCGAGGCCCCCAGGATCACCGAGCCGCAGCCCAGCACGCCCGCGGCCACCGCGCCCTGCAGGGCGTCGGGGGCGGCGGCGAGCGTCATGCGCGCGGCCTGCACCGACGGCACCAGCCCGTGTTCGGCAATGGCGACCAGGCAGGCATCGGTGATGGCCACCAGCTTTTCGTCCGGCTGGCGGCCGGTAAGCAGGAAGAGAAAGTAGGCAGTAAAGCCGATCTTGCCGATCAGTTCCTGGCTGAGATCCTTGCCATGCACCGACACCCCGTGGAGATCCACATGGGCAATGGCGGTGTGGCCGGTGCGTTTGGCATCCGTCACGTTGTCTCCTATTTTTTGCGCTACACGCAATCTACTGCGGTATACGAATTATTTTAGGGCGTGCCACGGTGCATTGCAAGGTCGGGAATACCTGCACCGGGAGCCAGCTGGCACTGCGCCAGGCACAGCGCCGGCACATCATCAGGCACGGTCCGACGGATCGGTCTCCCCGATCCGGGCGAGCGCGCCATCGGTGAAGGGATCGACCCCGCGTACCGCGCCGTCCAGAAACGGATCGGCCTTGCGCGCTGCCACCTTGCGGAACTGCTCATCCACCAGCCGGCCCGGCTGCGAACGCTGCACCGACCCGGCCGACGGGATCGAGCCATGTGCCGCACGCGCGCCATCGGTATAGACATCGGGCGACCGCACCGCGGCCTGGGCCGCCGAAGCCATCACCAGCACCACTGCTGCGCCAAACATTGCCGTTTTCATCACTTGCTCCTGTTTAAGCATCGAAGAGAAGAGCGCCGGTTCTGGCCGGGTCTGGGGTCCAGCCCTTCAGCGCGTCGCTCATGGTGGCAAATATAGTAAAAACCGTACCGTATGGTATTCTTCAATTCGAAATGAGTCGTTCTGATTTCTTGAAGCCATGAGCTTGTCACATGGGGAAACGCAGCAGCCTGCCGGCTTTTGGTAGACTGCGCAGGGCCCCCGGCATGGGGTGCGCCGCCACGCCTGCACCAGATGAACTCTCCAGAAAGCGCTTCCCCCCCTGTGGTCCACCACCCGCCCGTGCGCATCACGCGCCGCGGCGAAGAGAAACGCGCGCTGATCCTGAGCACCGCCGCGGAGATGTTCCTGGAACATGGCTATGACGGCGTCAGCCTGGATGACATCGTCAAGGCGTGCGGCGGCTCCAAGACCAACGTGTACAGCTATTTCGGCGGCAAGGACGGACTCTTCGTCGCGGTGGTGGAGCGGCTATGCGACCGCTTCCTGGAGAAGACAGAGAAAGGACTGGACCTGTCGCGCTGCAACGCCGCGCAGGGCCTGCACCGGATTGCCCACAGCTTCCTGCATTCGCTGCTGGAAGAACGGCATCTGGCGTTCCTGCGGCTGATCTTTGCGGAGTCGCGGCGCTTTCCGGCGCTGGGCAATGCCTGGTACACGCGCGGCCCGGAGGCAACGTGCGCCTATATCGCGGCCTTCCTGTCCGCGCAGCAGGCCAACGGCATCCGCCTTGCGGCAAGTCCCGAGGCCAGCGCCCGCCTCTTCCACGGCATGGTGCTGGCCGGCGTGCTGCACCGGACGCTGGCCACTGGCAGGCGGCCGGACGAAAGCGAGACCGGAGCGCTGGTCAACGACGCCATCGCCGTGCTCGTGCCGAAGGACTGAAATCGCCGCGCGGATCGCTCATCGCGCCGGGACGTCCGAGATGCCTTAAATGCGCGATTCTCCAGCACAAGGCATCTGATGGGCCAGAAAAACAAAAACCCCGGAAGACCGCGATCTTCCGGGGTTTCGCCGCCATTTCTGGCGGAGACGGAGTCCGCCGACACATGATTCAATCCAGTTCAAGCAACCTCAATCCACCCCACCGTATCCCTTATACAACAAGGGATTGCGGAATTTTTCAGCCATTCTGAATTGATTTGATCTAGCCTGAAGAAACTCCGGTATTGTAGGAAACGTTGTAGGAAAGATCTGGGGCGGAGGGCAAATGGCTGGCAACGTGATCACCACGGACAAGCAGGTGCAGGCGGCTGGCGTGGGCCGGTACGGGTTGGGCGACGGGCTCATGCTCGACGTGAAGGCGGCGAAGTCGGGCGGCGAGCCGGGCAAGTATTGGACGATGCGCTACACCGCGCCTGCCACCGGAAAGGCCCGCTGGCTGGGACTCGGCGCCTACCCGAAAGTCTCGCTGGCCGGCGCACGCAAGGCCCGTGACGCCGCCCAGGAGTTGCTGAACCAGGGCATCGACCCGCTGGAGCATCGCGCGGCGGACAAGGCAGCTCGGCGAGTCGCCGCCGCTGAGGCCGATACCCGCATCTTCGACAAGGTGGCGCAGGCATTCATCGAGGCAAAGTCACCCGGCTGGTCGAATCGCAAGCACATCGCCCAGTGGACGGCGACGTTAAACACCTATGCCAGCCCGATCATCGGCGCGCTGGATGTGGCGGCGATCAACACCGAGCACATCCTGACGGTACTGACCCGCCAGCAGCCCGACGACCCCAAGTCAAAAGGTATATGGAACGACAAGCCCGAAACTGCCTCCCGTGTGCGTGGGCGCATCGAGTCGGTTCTGGCCTACGCGGCCGCGCGCGGGCTTGTCAACGGGTCAAACCCGGCCACGTGGCGCGGCCATCTATCCGCCCTGCTGCCATCGCCGCGGAAGGTTCGGAAGGTAGAGCACCATGCCGCGCTCGACTTCCGCGACATTAGCGCTTTCATGGCCGAATTGCGACAGGCCGAAGGCATGGGTGCTCGTGCGCTCGAATTCGGCGTTCTGTGCGCCTCGCGTAGCAGCGAAATCCGACTCGCCACCTGGGGGGAAATCGACTTGCAGGCCGCCGTCTGGACGATCCCCGGCGAGCGCATGAAAGCAAAGCGCGCGCACCGCGTGCCGCTGTCAGAGCCGGCGGTGGCGCTGCTGCGCAGCCTAGGACCTGGCGAGCCTGACACACTGGTGTTCGAGAGCACGCTGCGCGCGGGCCGGCCACTGTCCGACGCCACGCTGAACGCCGTGATCGAGCGCATGGGCTATGACGTGACGCAGCATGGCTTTCGCTCGACGTTCCGCGACTGGGCAGCCGAGACGACCAACTACCCGAACATCGTCTGCGAAATGGCGCTGGCCCATACGGTCGGCAACGCCGTGGAGGCAGCATACCGCCGCGGCGACCTGCTGGAGCGCCGCAAGGCGCTGATGACCGACTGGGCGGCCTACTGCGCGCAGGTGCCCGAGGCGGCGGTCGTGACGCCGATTCGGGGAAGCGCGGAGAGCGCAGCGTGAGCAAGCGGGTGCAGGTTAGCGAACAAGAACTGGCTGCGGCGCTGGCGCATCCCACCACCCTCTCGGCGGTGAACGCCTACCGCGTAATCCAGCGAGCCGTCGAACTCCAGCGAGCAGTCGAACAGAACGCCTGGCTGGACGACATGGCCCGTGATGCCGACCATAAGCAAATCGACCCATTTCTCAACTATGTCGCATCCGTGGAGGCCGGGGACACGAAGAAAATTGCCGATTGTCGGGCCCAGGCAGCGTCGGCGCTTGCCATGTTGCACAAGGCGCTGAAGGAACACGCTGCGCCCATCAAGGGGCGCGGCCGGCCAGTAAATTCTGACCTTTTCCTGCTGATTGCCCGGCTGTCCACCGTATGGCGCGAGGTAACTGGCAGGCAGCCAAAGGTGGGGCATAAGCAAGATGATCTGCTGCCCGATGGCTCCCGGCCGCTGCACTACACGGGTGCGGTGCTGGACTTCGCCTGTACGGCCGTCGCTTCGCTGCCAGACTCCGTGCGCCCCTCACGCGAGAGCCTTTACTACGCCTTCAGGACCCTCCCCAAATTTCTCGGCTTCGTCTAGGCGCTGAGCGCCGGTCCAACTATGTGTGCGCCGCTACAAGCAGGCGGCAAGCCGCCTCTGAACGCTGACAGACTACCCTGAACGCTGACAGACTCCTCTGAACGCACAGACAATTTCCTGAATTTCTCCCGCGATCCGAATGAAAAATACGAAATTCGGGTTGAATTAAGAATCCGGAATTCCAGCCTGACGCGCACTACGCTGACCTGCATGAGTTTGAGCAGGAGCAGCCCATGACATATCCCACCCGGATTGTGCGGTTCAAGCAGATGCAGGGCGAGTTTGGCCTAGGCAGTCCGAACACCATCCGAAAGCTGATCAGAGACGGCCTGCTGCCGCCGCCATTCTCCATCGGCAGCCACGCCGTCGGATGGCTGCGTGAGGACGTGGAAGCGGCGATTGCTGCGATGGCAACGCGCCGTTCATGGGCTCGCGTGCCCGCTGACGCGACCACCTGACGCCCCCCCCCCCCAACAAACGGCCCCGACATTTGGGGCCTCAAAAAACAAACCATAGGAGGCCATTATGTCCAAATCCGGGCAGAAGCGCACTCGCGCCCGCTCGCGCCAAAAGCAGCGCATGCCGCGCGCTCAGCGCTGCCTCGACAACCCGACGAAGCCGTGTCCGAAGTGGGAATTGCGCTGCCGCGCGGGAGACCTCGCTGTTGTCACGAATGTTACCGGTGGTGGGTGGAATCCATATCCGAATGGGATGTCGGCCTGGGTCGATTTCACGCCCCTGCTCGGCCGCATCGTTCGCCTTGGCGAGCTTGACCCCCGCTATGCGCAGTGTGTTCCGGTGTGGTGGCTCACGGAAACGATCATCCTACCCGACGTAAATGGCAGGCCCTGCCCGGTAGCCTCGCTCCCCGACGCTCGCCTGCGCCCATTGCGCGGTTTAGACGTTGCGGAGGACTTGGAGGAAGGCGACGTGCTGCCGGTTGAAGCCGAAACGGTCGGTGTGGGCTGCCGCTCATAAAACAAAAATGCCTGCCATTGACTGGCAGGCGTCAAGGGCGCGGCGGTAGCGCGCCCGCTGAGGACAAGACAATGTGCAATGACATTATGCCCGCGTGCGGTGCGAGGCGCGCTGACACCGAAGCGGAGGCCGCGCAATGAACACCACCCATGGACCGGTCCACCCGGCAAGCGCACACGCCGTCAGCAAATCCGCGCCGCCTCCTGCCTCGCCAATGACAGAAGCTGAGGTTGTTGATCGTGTACTGCGTTTAGTGGATGCAGACCGCGTCCCCGAATCTTTCGCTGCTAGCCACATGTGCCGCAGCATCACGCAATTGCGCGGCGAGTTGGCGAGCAGTCAGAAGCCGGCGGCGCAGGAGTTCATCGACAAGGAAGCCACGCTCGAAAGCGCCTGGGAAAAGTTAAGGCCTGCCGTGACATCAGCTCCCGCTGCCGCCAAACCCAAGTCATCTGCTGCCCCGACTAACCCTATTACGTCTGCTGCTGCGGCTAGCCCACCGCCCGTCAGTTCGCCGCCCGCGCCTGTCAACTTCGACGCAATCCCTGACGAGCTGAAGGCCAGCCGCCATTGGGTCATGTGGAAGCGCGTGCCGAAGGTTGACAAGAATGGGGTCCAGACAGGGTGGACGAAGCCGCCCTTCCACCCCAGCAGCGCGCGAGCCAGCTCGACTGATCCGTCAACGTGGTGCAGCTTCAGCGAGGCGCGCGATGCATGTGCCAACACTTCCAACGGCACGCCGGTATTCGCTGGCATCGGACGCGTGTACGACCCGGACGACCCGCTCCCCTCGTTCGGCTTTGATCTTGACCACTGCATCACGCCGGATGCCAACGGCGTGCCGCGACTCAGCGCAGACGCGAAGCAAGCGCTGGCTGAGCTGGGGTGCTATGCCGAGATCAGCCCGTCCGGCGACGGCATCCACATTCTTGGCCCCGGCACGCTGCCAGGCCCTCACTTTACAAACAATAAAATCGGCCGCGAGGGTTATGACAGTACGAAGCGCGGCCGTTACCTGACCTTCACCGGCAAGACACTGCCTGGCTACGAGAGCTGGAAGGCGCCTGATCCTGCCGCCCTCGCCCGCTGGTACGGCAAATGGGCCACGCGTGGTAGCGGCCGCGCGTCGGGAGCGAGCACCAACGCAAGGAGCGCCGCTCAGGGTACGTCCCCAACCGGCGCGTCAGCAACCACCGCCGCCAGTAGCGCAAACCCGACCGGCGCGAGAACAACGGGCACGCAGGCCGGCGCCCCCGCTACACCGCGTGGAGGGTGGCAATTCATCTCGGTCGCACTCCACGGGCGGGGGCTGCCACAGCAAATCATCGATCTGATTCAACGGCTCGACGGGCTCGATACAACCTACAAGAATGACGGAAGTCACGCACTTTACGGCGCGTGTATAGAGCTGGCTCGCGCCGGCTTCACCGATCAGGAGATTGTCTCCATCCTGACCGACCCGGCGCACGACATCGCGACCATCGCGCCGCGCCACACCGCGACTGCTGACAGGCAGGACAACGCGCGGTGGATCGCGCAGTACCAGATCACGAAAGCCCGCATCGCTGCGATGACCGGCGCCTCCGTCATGGCGCGCGATCATTACACGCTGGCGCTGGCCTACACGAACCATCTGCGTGTGCAGGCCGGGCATCCTGCCGTCTACACGCAAGGCGCCATCTGGACGGTCAAGGACAATATCTGGGTCGCCAGCAAAATGGATTCGGTGGCGACGGATGTGGGTCGGTATTTCCGTGGCCACAAGTCGATCACGACCCGCACGGCTTACAAGTCCATCGCTGAGACGGCCGCCACGCTGATGGAGGATGACCAGTTCTTTGAAAGCGCGCCGTCCGGGGTTGCGTGCCGGGACAGGTTCTGGCGCGTCGAGCCCGGCAAGATCATCAGCGAGCCGCTGACGCCGGCCCACCGGCAGAGGTTGAGGCAGCTAGCCGATCCCGTATTCAGTAAGCCGCCCGCCAAGTTTCTGAAAATCCTGACGGATGCGATGGGTACAGACGCACGCGGTGCCGAGCAAATCAGGCTGCTGCAGCAGTGCCTCGGCCTGGCGCTGACAGGCGCGCTGTGGAAACACCGCGTGGCGCTGTGCTTGGTCGGGCCGACCACTTGCGGCAAGAGCAAGGTGATGGAAATCTTCGAAAAGTTCTTCCCTGACGACGCGGTAGGCGCCTGCCCGCCGAGCCGTTGGGACAGGGAATATCACGCTGCCGCACTGGCCGGCAAGACGCTGAACGTAGTGGGCGAGGTCGAGCCGAACATGCCGATCCAAGGGGGAGCTTTCAAGTCCATCGTCGGCGGCGACAGGATCGACGGGCGCCATCCCAGCGGCCGCGTATTTACCTTCGTCAGCATGGCGGCGCAGTTCTTCTGTGGAAATCGACTTCCGCCGACCACCGACCGCAGCAGTGCGTTCTTTAAACGGTGGCGGATCATCGTCTTTGAGAACACCTGCCCGCCTAGCGCAGTGCAGACGGACCTTGCCGAGAAAATCGTCGCCACTGAAATGGCTGAGTTGCTTGGCTGGCTGCTGGAAGGAGCGCGCGACCTGCCGCAGACCGGCGAGTTGCCGACCAGCGCGGCGCACGACGAACGCATCCGGCAGTGGCGCTACGCCAATAACTCCGCCGCTGCCTTCGCTGTCGATCCGGCATATTGCCAGACCGATCCCACTGCGTCGGTGGCAGGAAAAGACCTGTACACGCTGTACCGCTATACATACGCGCACAACGAGGGAATTCAGGCTTGCACCCAGCAGAAGTTTTATGAGTACCTTGAGGACGTGGCACCGGACCTTGGCATCGTCTGCACCAACCGGGGTGGGTCAAAATGGTACAGCGGGATCAAGCTTAATTCGCAGCAAGCGCACAGCGCTGGCTTGCCCTTCGCGCCAGTTGCCGGCACCGGCGAGGAGAGCGCGAACGCGCCTGAACTCTCTGCAGGTGGAGCGGCCAAGGCTTGATAGTGGCGATAGTGGGGAAATAGAGGGAGGGGTGTAGATTTCTTCATCTCCCTCTCTCTATACCCTCTAGGGGGTATTTTCCCCACTTTCCCCACTCGGCCGCCCACCCAGCCAGCTTGTGCCGGTTCCGCAGCTAGTCTGCGCCACACGACCGTGGCAGGGGGCTCGCAGGAAGTCACACTAGCCCAATCGCACTCCGCGCGCTGCCACAATCCGCTCCCGCACCTCCTGACCTGGCGGGCCACCGCCTAGATGGCGATAGCGTTCACGGCGTGCGCCAGCCCCCCCACTCTGCGGTGAACAGCCGCGCCTGCGCTACGGTACCGCTCTACGCGTGCAGCACCGCCCGCCGTGCCGCCTCGATCCTCGCCTGCGCCCGCTCGACTTCCTTCGTGCCGACAGGCGCCCCGTCCATCAGAGCCGCCAGCAGATCGCGCTCGCGCGCATGGGCGATCTCCCGCTGTTCCAGTGACGACAGGGTAGCCGGGCCAATGGAAGGCGCCCAAACGCCCGATTTACCTGCTTGCCGGGTCTGCTTCGTTCCGGGCGCATGTGCCGTCCCTACCCGCTTGACGACCTTCCGGCGCCCGGGCTGCGGCTCGACCCACTCTCCATGCAGGATGAGCGACGGGCGCCACGCGCACGCGTCACTGTCGGCCGTCATATCGAGAGCCGATCCATCGGCAGGCGGGTCAGGGATACGGGCGTCGCGCTTGCGCAGCTCGGCGATGACAGCATCGCCCTCGGGCTCATGCAGACACTTGCGGCGCACGAGGTTGACGAATTTCCATGCCAGCCAGTCCTGCGTCATCGGCGCCAGCCAGTCATAGTGCAGGCCGTGCCCATCCAACCACGAAACGAGGTGCTGGCGCGCCTCTGGCTCAAGGTGGCAGGTAAAGCCAGGCGTCCAGGGGTCGGTGAGCCAGAGGGATCGCATCACCTTGGCGTGTGCCTGTTTCGGGTTCAGGGCCTTGCGGCGCGACCTCGCTTCGCGCAGGGTCGTCGCATTGGTGTGCCAGTAGCAAAACTCTCCGCCAGTCTGCGCGGGTTTTCCGCAAGGCTCGCCCAACCGGTTACGTGCGCGACAACGCGGTGCAAGTGCCTGCGCACGCTTTCCCAGAACCCAAAACGGGGGTGCTTCATCACGGCCGTCCGTTTGACCGAAGACACTGTCGAGATTTGCCGTGGTCATCTGATGCGCCCTCCATACATGAAGCACCTGAACCATGTCGATGCCACGAAACGCTGGTGAACCACTATGAACGCTCCGTACAAACGGCACTCCGTCTTGTGAGCGTCAAACGCCTGCGCAATCGTGCAACTGCGCTCGCCGCCCCATGCTCCCTCAGAAAGCCTGAGTAGCACGCCCACCTTCTGGCATGGTAGTGCTTTCCCTCGCCATTCAGGGAAGCTCGTCGTGATACATCATGCGCCCACTGGAAGCCCGCGGCGTTTGGCGAGAACGAATATGAATGCGACTGGGCGATTTGCGCATGCTCCCAAATGTCGCGCCCACAGAGAGCAAAACCGCTTCTACCTTGCTAGGCGGACAATGCAGTGTCCACACATCCATTCCCCGTCGTCGTAGATCCCGCCAGTCATGTCTGTTCTTTGATGGCACCAACCGCACACAGAGTAGATGGCATAGTCCTCTTCAAATCTCTCTCTTTGCGATTGCCAATAACCTGGCTGACTTGACGGCAGCAGCTTTGAATCTGGTGGAGACGCAAACCGCCCACAGTTTGTGCACCACTGCCCACCATGATGTTCAATCGTGCTGGCCTTTTTGCAGTGTGCGCACACCACCCGGTCAGGCGTTGACACGATGGCGACATTGGAAGCAGGCAGCAACTCATCAATGCTCTCGATCCTTCGGCAACTCATGCCATTGCTGTTCAAATGGTTCAGCAAGGGATCGAAGCCCTTGTCTCCGCTGAGCACATAGCACTGGGTGTCGGGTGCTGTCTCATAGGTTCTTCCAAGCTCAAAGGCGATGTGGAAATCCAGAGCATTCTTGCCAGCGCCCGAGATCTTCAGGAAGTCCACTCGGCTGAACCTATGAGCCGTCGTTGGTTTCCTAGAAGCCTTCGGAGGGTTTTGATTTGCGCCGACGAAAATGATGGCCTTGAAGCTCTCGTCCAACGGCGACAAGTCCACCTTGTGCTTATTCTCCAGGTCCACCAGCAGCAGCTTTCTTGTCACGCCGATCCTCACATGAAGTTGAGCAAGAGACGACCAATGGAGTTGGTCAGGTCGCGAGCAAAAAGGGCAAGCCATCTCTGGGAGTCATCACCGAAGTGAGACTCACTGAAGCCATTTCTTGAGTTCGCGATCGCATTGGTCAAGGTCGGCATAGCATTGACAATCTCAACAGGAAACGGGCCTTGGAGCTGAAGCTTCCTGCTGATGTCGTCCTTCACCACCTTGCACAAAGGCATCAGGTCAGAAAGAGCAGCTTGACTAGGAACATGCGTGCGGACATATGCCTTGTAGAGTCCTTCAAGGCATGTGTAGCTCAGCGTGGTCGCACGGTTGTAATGGTGAGCGTCAATCGCATGGTCAATGTCATTGAGGCTGTTGTTCAGCTTCTGCGAGTTCCACAGATCGACGGGAACAACAGTTGTAGGTACGGCATAACCACCGCCAAACACGATGTTCCTGATGTTGTCAGCTGCATCTTTGTCGTGAGGCTCAATGTGATTGACGAAGACGCGATAGAGTTGAAACCGCTGGGCTTCTGGAAGCCCTTGTATGAGGTCCCAGTAGAACTCTTTTCGGGAGTTGGACTTACCCTGCCGTTCTCTCAATGGCAGCAACTGTTGGTAGCTCGGTGATCCTGGATCAACCTGTTGAACCATACGACAGAAGGCGGAACCTCCGACGTAAAGAACCTTGTTATCGCTATTCAAAGAAGCAAACAGGTAGTTATAGGCCGCTATCCAATTGACGGTTGATGGAGTCATTCACCGGCTCCAACCGGCTCGATCAAGGCAGGCTGCACAACCTGGATCGGTTCAATGAACTTGCTCAACTCGTCCTGTTGGGCGACAAGGAACGGCGCCTCCTTCACCTTTTCATAAAGTTTAAGAAGACGTTGCTCGGCACGATTCAAAATAATGCTGTAGAGCAGAGGCTGAATCTTGACTCGCTCATTATCTTCAGTGCGAGTCCCGCCTTCTCCGCTTTCAATCTGATCACCCAGAACGAAGCCGTCAACTCGTGTCTCAGGCTGGATGTGGCCCTTCTTCTTCAACTCCTTCACATACTTCCAAATCTGCTCCTTTTCCTTGGACCCCAACGAAAGTTTCGTGGTCTTTAGATCAACAATAACTAAGTGCTGAACACCAACCTCTTGGTGGTCTTCATTGTAAGAAGGCAGGGAGTAGAACCCAGTGCTGCCGTCCCCGCGGATCACAAAGTCAGGTCGATTCAGAGAAGCTTTTTCCGACTTACCATCAAACAGCTCCCGGATGACTGTGGTCATGCCTTTGTTGGAAGTGAAGTGGATTGATTCAAACTTGTCGCCAAACATCCATAGACCCTTGGCAAACAGAGGTTGAAGCTCCTTCACTTCATCAATACCTGCCACCTGGATCTTTATTCGCAATTCGTTGATGACCTTCAACCGCCCTTGGATTTCATCCAGGACGACCTTTGCCATGCCAATGGTCCATTGACTCAATACTTCGTGAAGTGCGTCAAGATCATGCGGATCTTGATTGTGCAAAATCTCCAGTAGGCCATACTGGGACTTGCTTTTCTCAAGCTTGGCAAGGATAGACGTTAGCTGAACAATCTCTTGCTCGCCAAAATTTGGGCACGTATCTACCACCTCATTGACGAAGGTAGTGACTCGGTCCTTGCTCAAGAGGGGCAGCAGGTTGACCGATTCGCCTATCTTCTCAAGAACGGAACTTTTCCTCTCTTCCCGTTCGGCGTAACTAGTATTGGAGATTATTTCTTTAATCTTATCCTGAACAATTGGCCGAGTCCTTTGCCAAGCAAAATTATCGTCGTGAAACCCTGACCAATCTTCCTTTACCGCATTTTCCTTATTCAAAAAATCAGCCTGGACGATAAAGGTATATCGTTTTGCCTTCTCAGTACGACCATCAAGAATACGCTCAACATCGGCGCCCCTCCACTTGCAATCACCCACTGCTCGATCTGTAACCCACCAGGCAATCCCATGCTGCTTGGTTGTCTTATCTGCCTTCAGGGTGTCAATGTGGTAGATCTTGACCGTACCATACTGGGGAACATCAACATCAACGATAGACAGTGAGGACCTGCTAATATCGCTGAAGGTGATAGGACTACCGTTGAGAATGACCTTGAACGATGGATTAGCAAGGAACCGGCTACCGAGAAGTTCTCTCGCCTGCTCCACGGATAAATTGGTTTGCCGAATTTCACCTTGACCAGTGATGGTGGTCCCGTGTCCATCAAGGCCAGATTCCACGAACTCAACAAGCTTAGTGATCAGAGGCTTGTTTGATGTTCTACTGACTTCATACACAAACTTCTGCCCGTCCTTGATCGACGTAATCAAGTAACTTTGGCTCAGGCAAAAACTAGCAAACCGCCCTTTACCATTTTTTCCGAACACGAAGCGTGGAAGTCCCTCTACGCCAGGTGGCGGTGTGGTTGTCGGACCTGTCTTGCTGATTCGGTCATAGGACATGGCGCGCCAGATGTAGTCAAACTCATCCTTGGTCATGCCTTTGCCGTTGTCCGAAATAGAGAACTGTTTCCCCTTCTTCGGATCGGGCCAATCTATTTTTACTTCGGTGGCGTAGGCATCCCAGCAATTGGCAACCAGCTCTACGATTGCCGTGCTGGGATTGGTAATGATAGAGCCGGCCCAGCTTTCGAGAAATCGGTCTTCGTAGAAAATGTCTTCCTGCGCTTCCTGCTGCATCGACCCCTCCTAGTTAGTTCTATTCCCCCCTCAGGTGCAGGTATCTTAACATTCTTACTCCGGCCTTCGGAAACGTCCGCCCGGCTTGTCTATGCCCCCTCAGTTGACCGGAGTCGGCCAGAAACTGGCATTACCAAAGCCCATCTGCTAGACGGCCGCCTCGGATTCGAAACCCGACCTTGCCGATGGCACGGAAACTCAGCTTGCCAAACGCCGATGGTCGCTTGCTCACGCATCCAGCGCATTTCGTCCGGTCGACGTTTGCCGTCTGTGGAAAAACTCATTTCAGGCGCGATCACGTCGAGGTGCTGATTCACCACAAGGACGGAACCATCCGCGACAGCGACCGCGACGCCCCCAATTCCCCGCTCCCAGCAGGCGGCGCCCAGTGCCCGGCTCGGGTCAAAAGCAATGTAATAGCAA